>JAUHQH010000160.1 GCA_030408485.1 Candidatus Neptunichlamydia sp.
GGATTAGACAGTGCCATTTTTGGTGAAAGTGATATTCAACGACAAGTCAAACTCGCATATGAAAATGCTCGGGAAAACCGAAAACTTTGTCATGAGATTCATTATCTTTTTCAGAAGGGCCTGAAAATTGGAAAAGAGATGCGGAGCTCGTTTTTAATGGCAAAAAAAGTGAAAGAACTTCCATATGTAATCCAATGGATCTTAGAAAAGAATGGAATAACTGTAGAAAGATCTCAAGTTCTTTTTGTTGGAAATTCTGCAATTAATCGAAAACTCATTTCTTTTTTTCAATTTAGAGGAGCCAAAAAATTAACATTATGTACCCGGATGAAAAAAGGGGAATTCCCAAAAATCTCTGTGGAAAACTGGGAAGTCTTAGAAAAATGGGATATGTATGATGTTGTTGTTTGTGGAACTTATCATAAAAATCATATTCTTGAAAAATCGACGCGTGCCTTTCAGGAAACACTTCTTTTTGATTTAAGTGTTCCTCGGAATATTGATCCGGAATTAGGGAAGCATCCCAGTCTAAAGCTCTATAATATCGATCAGATTGGAAATAGTGGAAAAGAAAAAGATGATGAAAAAGAAATTATCTTGTGTGAAAATGTGGTCGAAAAAGCTGTTCAGAGGCAAATGCAGCTATTTAAGGAGCGAAAACAAGCGAAATGGCGTTACGCAGTCTCACTTTAATCTTTCTTTTCTTTACGTCTATTCTTTTTGCTGTGGAAACAGAAGAGCAAGATCAAGGAGAAATCTCGTTCTTCCCAGTAATGTTTTTGTAAATAATGATTATTTTGCCAATGGAGGAACGGTTAAAATTTCAGGCATAGTGAATGGAGATGTCTATGTTTTAGGTTTTTATCGATTTTTCCGTAAATTGGAATTCAAAAAATATCGCCGTCTTTATTTTTCATTTGGCCTGATCGCCTACTTTATCCTCACTACCACCTCTTACTTAGTGCCTGTTGCATCAGTTGCAGCGCTTCTTTTTGGAATTCGGGGTGCAGCTTTGAGTAAGAGATAAAGAGGAAAAAGAGCCCTTTCACCTTCCTTTTACTAAAAAAAGATAATACTTAAAAATCACAGTTGCCTGCGACTCTAGGAAAAGCGATAGCATCACGAATGTTATCGATCCCTGTCGTAAATTGAACGAGACGCTCAAAGCCTAACCCAAAGCCACCATGAGGAACAGAGCCATATTTCCGAAGATCAAGGTACCACTGGTAAGTTTCTAGGTCGAGATGATGTTTCTCAAATTTTGCTTTTAGAACATCGTAACGCTCTTCACGCTGAGATCCTCCAATGATTTCACCTATCTTTGGAACTAAGACATCAAGAGCTGCGACAGTTTTCTCATCACCATTCTCTCTCATGTAAAAAGCTTTAATTTCTTTGGGGTAGTCCGTCAAGATAATGAGAGATTTACAATACTCTTCTGCGAGATAGCGTTCATGTTCTGATTGAAGATTACTGCCCCATTTTACAGGATATTCAAAGGAACGTCCCGATTTTTCAAGGATCTCAATTGCCTCTGTATAGGTCAGGCGAAGAGAAGGGGTATCGCGCACTTGAGTGAGACGATCTATCAATCCTTTTTCTATAAATTGATTAAAAAACTGAAGATCTTCTGAACAGTTTTCTAAGACATCTGAAACGAGGGTTTTTAAATACTCTTCAGCAAGTGTAGCAATTATAGGAAGGTCAGCAAAAGCAAGTTCAGGCTCAATCATCCAGAATTCCGCAAGATGACGAGAAGTATGAGAATTCTCAGCGCGGAACGTTGGTCCAAAAGTGTAGATATCTGAAAGAGCACTTGCATAAGCTTCCCCATTGAGCTGCCCTGACACAGTTAGAAAGGCTTTTTGTCCAAAAAAATCCTTTGTAAAGTCTATCTTTCCTTCATCATTTTTCGGTGTGTTATCAAGGTTTAAAGTCGTTACTTGAAACATCTCTCCCGCTCCTTCACAATCACTTCCTGTAATGATGGGAGACTGAAGATAGACATAACCTTTTTCTTGGAAAAATCGGTGTGTTGCATAAGCTAAACGGGAACGGACACGGGCAACAGCACCTTGTGTATTTGTTCTAGGGCGGAGATGGGCAATCGTTCGGAGAAAATCAAATGAATGATGTTTTTTTTGTAGAGGGTAGTCATCCGGAGTATCACCAAGAAGGCGGAGTTCTTTAGCTTGCATCTCATATTTTTGTTTGTTCCCAGGACTTTTAACAATTTCACCTGAAACGGCAATTGCTGCTCCTGTGGATAAATCTTTGATCATTTCGGGGTTTGCAATCACTTGAAAATTGGAAAACGAGGAGCCATCGGTGATTTCAATAAAAGCAAAAGTTTTCTGATCACGGACAGTACGAATCCAACCACAGACTAAGAGGGTTTGGCCAATGATCGATTCATCAGCCTGAAGAATAGATTTAATTTTTTGACGTGATGCAATTGATGCTTCTAAGCATTGCGATTTCATCTTTCCACATAACCTCACCGTTGGGAGTTTCTAGATATTTCGGGATAAAGCGCATTTTGGGATGCGTCATCATGGTTTCAAAGCATTTAAGCCCAATCTCACCTTTTCCAAGATTTGCGTGGCGGTCTTTTCGAGATCCAAAAGGTTGAATAGAGTCATTTACATGAAAAGCATAGAGATGTTTGAGGTTGATTTTTTCGTCAAATTCATTGAGAGTTTTTTCCCAAGCAGCTTCATTGCGGATATCATAACCTGCAGCAAAAATATGGCAAGTATCGATGCAAACACCGATAGGAATTTTACCTTTTACCTTTTCAATAATATAGCCAAGATGTTCGAAGCGGTGACCTACTGTGCTCCCTTGCCCTGCCGTTGCTTCAATCAAGAGACGTGTTTTTTTATTTTCTAGTAGAGGCTCTAAAGTGATTAGGCTTTCAACGATTCGATCAAGACATTCTTCTTCACGAGCACCTGTTGCACTTCCAGGATGAAAATTCATGTAGGTAAGGTCTAGAGCTAGGCAACGTTCAATTTCTTCTCTGAATGCCTTTCGACTTTTTGCTAGGAGCTCTTCTTTATTCGATCCAAGATTAATCAAGTAGCTATCATGACTCATGATGTCAATGATGCCACTAGCTAGAAGATACTCTTTCCACAGAGCTAAATCCTCATCTGAAAAGATCCGTCCAGTCCATTGTTTTTGGTTGCTGGTAAAGATTTGAATTGTTGTGGCACCAATTTCTTGGCCTCTAATGAGAGCATTATGCACCCCCCCGCTGTAGAGGTATGTGCACCGATCAGTAACTGCTCTCTCCCATCCATTAGTGGGTGTGAGCTAAGAACTCGCAGGCAAGCGCGATGTTAATAGGAAGGGGAAGGACAATTTGGTCAGCTTCCGGAGTCGAAAGGAGTTGCCCAGAGAGATTCTTTTCATCAAGAGAGAGGTACTCTGGAATAGTTCTTGAAATGTTTTCCATACTCTCTTTGAGTCCTTTCATATTCTTTGATTTTTCTTTGACGGAAATGGTCATCCCAGGTTTAACAAGGAATGAGCGAATATCCACTTTTTTGCCATTAACAAGGATATGCCCATGAGCAACCATTTGTTGGGCTTGAAAAATCGTTGATGCAAGTTTTAACTTATAAACGACATTATCTAGGCGACACTCTAAACGTTGGAGGAGAAGATGTGTAGCATTTCCTTCTTTTTTAATAGATTCATGGAAATAGAGCAGGACTTGCTTATCGCTAATCATTCCATAAACAGCCTTTAGTTTTTGTTTTTCTTCAAGCTGAATGCCGTAGTCTGATTTTTTTCTCCGTTTTGCACCATGCATTCCAGGAGAATTTGGTTTATGTAAAAGGGGGTTGCGCAAGCGTCCAAAGATATTGACTCCAAAACGACGGGCAATGCGGTTTTTCGGACCAGTATAGCGAGACATTAAATACTCCTTGTAATAAAGACCACCCACCCTAACGCAAATGACAAATTTTGTACAAGCATTACAATTTTTAAATTTCTTAAATCACTAATTATTAATTTATTAAAAAACTTTAAAAAAATTGGGAGATGAGATGGGTTTATGTCTACTGCTCTCTTTTTTGACATGAAGTAATCTTTAATACTGGATGAGATTCATGAAGTAGAAAGCTCTTGCCTTTGGGGGAGAAATTATTTCAAAAGATAATTTAGACAATGATCTTCCAACTTCCAAACAGTCCCTACTTAATCGAGATCAGACGATTCGATAGTAATTTTTGAAGAAAATCTTAATTTATCCGAAAAACCTTTCAGTTTTCAACAGCCTCTTGAAAGAAAATCTCATGCATTTTGAAAATGAATATGCAAATCTTGCAACTGTTCATTGATAAGAAAAAGGAAATCCAAAGGGAAATAGCTCTTCTTCTAGATGCTGAAAATCAACGAGAAGCCCTCCCTTGCATAAAATCCATTTGATCCGATAACATTCCCCATAAAATTCGGTCTAAAGGTTTTTATGGGTTATTTAGTATTAGCTTTTTATCTTTTAAAAGAAATTGATGAACCACGTCGTGAAATTAAGAATTGGAAACGTTTCCTTAAAGAAAAAGATGCCCTAGGCCGTATTTACATCAATGAGAAAGGAATCAATGCTCAAATGAGCATTTCGGAAAAAGATGCTTCTGATTTTTATAAGTGGTTTATGGGAGATGAACGTTATAAAGGGACTGAAATCAAAGTCCATCATTACCCTGAACAAGCTTTTCCAAAATTAACGATTAAGTATCGCGTTCAACTCGTTGCAATGGATAGAGATTATGATCTATCTCATGAGGGCAAACATTTGTCGAGTGATGAATGGGCAAAAATGATTGAGAAAAGGGATGAGAATACAGTCATTGTCGATGTACGGAATGATTATGAATGGGAAGTGGGGCATTTTGAAGGAGCAGAGAAGCCTCAGCTCAAAACTTTTCGAGAGTTTCCTAAATATGCAGAGGAACTGAAAAAAACGCATGATCCCAAGAAGACAAAAGTGATGATGTACTGCACTGGGGGGATTCGATGCGAACTCTACTCCTGTTTAGTAAAAGATCAAGGTTTTGAAGAGGTTTACCAGTTAGATGGTGGGATCATTAAATATGGTCTTGAAAAAGGGAATAAATATTGGAAAGGAAACCTCTTTGTTTTTGACGATCGTCTTGTCGTCTCCATTAGTGATAAAGAAAAATCAGCAGTGATCAGCCACTGCTGTCATTGTGATACAACAGTAGATACTTATTACAACTGTGCAAATATGGATTGTAATGAGCTGTTTATCAGTTGTAAATCCTGCGCTGAAGAAATGAGAGGTTGTTGCAAGGAATCATGCATGGATGCCCCCCGTGCCCGCTCTTTTCAAGTATCTGATCATCCCAAACCCTTTAGAAAGCTTCCATTTGAAGAAAAGGTCAAACTTATACGGAGGTCAGTCTAACGCTTAGGTATGCCCTGGCGGCTTTTTCTTGTCGATAAGCTCTATTGCTGCAGCTTTCAAAGTCTTAAGACCCTCCTCAAACCCTACTTCAACAAGTAATTGGTCAAGGTATCTCATTTCTGACTGAAGTTGATCACACATTGACTCTAATTTCGCGATCTTTTTGAGTAATTTATCCTGGTCCACAATGGCTTCTCCTTTCGTCTATTTTCTTTGCAAAAGGTATGCCAAAATCTGATCGGATGAGAATTTTTCTTAATGTTTTAAGGATCAGTGTTAAACGATAAAGACATCTGTAGGAAGATTTTTTCTATGATAAGACAAAGAAAAACATAGAGAGGATGAAATGAACTGGAGTTTTTCCCTTAATAATATGTAGGATTGGATTTGATCTTTTCGGGTAAAATTGCTTTTTCGATCTTACTAATCAACATGTGGTTAGCGTCGATCTCCAAAGGGAATTTTATCATGAAAATCTCTGCACTACTTCTTATATTATTTTTGATAAATGGTATTCGTTTGATGAGTCCTTCTTGCGGTTTCATTGGAAATCCAGAAAATGAGAATCAAGACAAGTGGTTTTTTGCCAGCGATGGGATCTTTGATTAAGATTCAAAATCGAGCAATAACTGTTTCATTTCGATAGGATAAGCAAATCCTCCCAGAGAACCATTACTCTGAATGACCCTATGGCAAGGAATCACTAGAGGGTAAGGGTTTTTATTGCAAACATTGCCGATTGCACGGGCACCTTTTTCTTTTCCCGCTAAGGCAGCAATTTCCCTATAACTTGAGCATCCACCTAAAGGGATCTTTTTGATTGCTAAAATCCCCTTAATCGTAAAGAGAGAGAGTTTTGCGAAATCAAGGGGAAGTTCTTTACCTTCCTTTCTTTTAGAGTAGTTTTCCATCCATTCTAAGATTTCTTCATGATGGTGACTTCCAAAGATATGACAACTAAAACTGTATGCAGGGGAAAGAATGATCTGAAAGATAGATGATAATTGTGTATAAAAAGATGCTTGAATAGGAGGGCCTGAATTCCAATATTTTTGAATCTCAGGCCTTTTTGAATTATTATTTGTTGAGAGCACGGTCATTCATGATCGCGATATTTTCTTCAATTTCGCAGAGCTCTCTATACTTCTCTTTGCTAACAGCTTGGTTGTTATAGTAGAAGCGGGTGCGTGACATTCCATCAAAAAAGACTACTGAGCGGCCGTGTTTTTTACCTTCCATCCATTCGGTTTCTTCTACAACTGTTTCATCGTCAATAAGATGACGTTCTTTTCCGTGCTTTAAACCTTCGCGGTAATTGACTTCAAGATAGCGACAACCATTTTGATAGTAGGTTGCAGGGCCATGAAGGACATCGAGCTTGTAAGATTCGATGGAAATAGGTTCTCCTGTTGGGGCAAAAACTTTCTTTTTTCCATGGAGTTTCCCTCCAGAAATAGGGAGGACTGCATGGGGGATCCCATGTGGATGGAAAGTTTCTCTTAGGACAGGAAATCCATTTTCAATCATTTCTTTAGCGATAATGTTTTCGTGTTGATCTCTTGTAACCCGGACACCAGATCCTTTTGTGACACGGCTAGCTGTCTCGTTTTTCTCATTATAGTATTCGCCCTCAAGGAGTTCATTATTATGATATTCTTCGACGCTAAGTGGGGTTCCTTTTTGGTACCACTTTGTTGTTCTCACATGAGAAGGTGAGAGAAAGACTTGTTCTTTTTGAGGGATACCTCGAATGTCGTAGGTCACTTTTTTAACGAGATTTCCCCTCTCATAAATATTTAAAGATTCTATTGTATGAGAGTGGGGAAAAGTATAAGTGGTAGGACCATGAAATACACCATCTTCATAAGAGGCGGTTACAGTCACACCGTTTCGAAGAGTGGTGATCACTTGACCGGGATAGGTCGCTCCATCCCATTCCTCTTTAGACACATCGTATCCATATTTGTGGATATACCGTTTTGAAACAACATTTTCGTTTTGATCTTTGTTCGAATTATGACAGCCAAAAACAAATAGGCCATAAAGTGCGATGTAAAGATGAGAAAACCTTTTCATAGTTGACCTCGATTAATTCTTACTTTTATGAGCATAACATTTTAGGAAATAAAATCACGGAACTTTTTTGTGATTTCTCCAATTAAACGTTCATGTTCCTTTTCAACTTGAGGTTGCTCTACAGTTTGTTTGTCACTTCTGTAGGTAAAACGGAAAGTGACGTTCTTTTTATCTTTGCCTATTTTTTCATTCTCATAAAAGTCAAGAAGATAGAACTCTTTCAAAAGTTTTGATGGGAAGGCTTTAATTTCCTGAAAGACACTCCCAAGAGACACATCTTGATGAAATGTGACTGTCCAATCTCTTGTTGATCCTGGAAATTGAGGAAGAGAGGACATTTTTCGATCTTTTCCTCTGACACTCATTAGATCATGTAGATCCAATTGGGCAAAATAGACTCTTTTTTCAATGCCTATTCGTTTCAGTCGATCGGGGTGGACTTCTCCTAAAACACCTAGCCGTAATCCTTGTGCAGAGACTTCTCCTTGAATTCCAGGGTGGAAACTCTTTAATTGGGTCGGAGAAAAACATTCTTCTGTTATATGAAGCCCTTCTAAAAGATTTTCTACAATTCCTTTAAGATCAAAAAAGTCCACATCTTCAGCTTTTACTCCCCAATGGTGAAGGCGAACTTTTCCGGTTAATAAGATGGCTGCTATCAAGCGTTCGCGATAATTTTCACCATCTTTAAAATGGATTTGTCCTATCTCAAAGGCTGAAATATTTCCATTTTGTCGGCCGAAGTTATGTTTGACAGCTTGAAGCATTCCTGGAAGAAATGAAGTTCGTAAAATCGATTGATCAACAGAGCTTGGGCGGAGAACATGAATTTCTTCTTTTTCGCCTAGATTTTTTTCAATAAAGAGTTCTGAAAGCCCGGGGCTAATAAGATCACATGTCAAGAATTCTTGGAGGCCATTTGCAATCAGTCGTGTTCTCAGTTCTTTTTGAATAAGGTAAAGAGAGGAATGGGGAATAGGAGAATTGACAACACGAGCTTCCTGTTTTTTAATATTGTTATAACCATAGATACGGGCAATTTCTTCAATCAGGTCAATTTCATAATGGATATCATTCCGATAAGAAGGAATGGTGACTAGAAGAGTTTCTCCTTCTTCCTTTGTTTCCATTTCGAGTCGCTTTAGGAAAGACTCAATTTCATTCAGGCTAAATTTTGTTCCTAAAATTTGATTGGTTCTTGACAGACGGATCTTAATTTTGCGTTTCTTTTGCTCTTTAGCAACAATGTTTACATTTCCTTCATCAATGACGTCTCCCTCAATTTCAGTAATCAAACTTGCAGCACGATCTAAAGCTAAAGAAACGCCTTCAAAATCTACCCCACGCTCAAAACGAACAGAAGATTCAGAGCGAATACCTAGAGTCTTGCTTCCTCGACGAATTGCTGAAGGATTAAAGTGGGCGGCTTCTAAAATGATATCCGTTGTTGTTTCATCGACTTTTGAATCAGCTCCTCCCATCACACCTGCAACTGCTATAGGACCTTTTGCGTCATGGATCATAAGAATATTTTCAGGAACTTTTCGTTTTTCGTCATCAAGGGTTTTAAAGGAGATTTCTTTTTCTGTGGATTGAACAGAGATTTTTTGCCCATGAACCTTTTTTGCATCAAAAGCATGCAGAGGTTGCCCAAGTTCTAACATGACATAGTTGGTGACATCTACAATATTATTGATGCTTCTCACCCCAGCCTTTTCAAGGCGGCGAACCATCCATTCTGGAGAGGATCCCACTTTTACACCGCGCATTTTTCGATAACAATACTGATAACAGTTCTCCTCATCTTTTATCTCTACACTGACATCGCACCGGTTACTACCTGAATCAAGTTGAATTGAAGGTTTTTTTACTTTTTGATCTAAAAGAGCTGCCACATCACGGGCCACCCCAAATAGGCTCATGCAATGTCCTAAATTTGGGGTAAGAGAAATTTCAAAAATGGTATCGCTGAGAAGTTCTATCAAATCTGCTCCAATTGGGGCATCTTCACTTAAGACCATGATACTGTCAGACCTTTCTGCAAGGCCGAGTTCTTCTTCAGCACAGAGCATTCCAAAGGATTCAACACCGCGTAGTTTTGATTTCTTAATCTTAAAAATTTCCCCTTCTTTATCAGTAAGAGAGCCACCAATTGTTGCTAATGCAACCTTTATTCCGGGAGCACAACTGGGGTCACCGCAAACAACTTGCAATGTCTCACTTCCATCGAAGACCTGGGCAATTTTTAACTTATCAGCATTGGGGTGAGGTTTTATCTCTTTGACTTCTCCAACAACTACCCCCTTAAATAGGAAGGGGGTAGTTTCTACCTTGTCGACTTCAAGTCCAGCAAGAGTGAGCAAACCAGAGAGTTCTTCATTTGACAAATCAAGTTTTACATAGTCTTTTAACCAACAAAGGGGTACGCGCATGTTAAATCCAATAGTTTTTTACTCTCTGAGTTTACCATAAGTTTGCTATTGGAGCATTAATTTCTTAAGAGAGTATTGTCAAATAATACCATTTATCAAAAATTATATAAAATATAAGAAGTGGCGCCGAAAAGATCAAATCCAATTTTGCACATTATTTTTGATAGATGGTATAATTCTCCATAAAACAGGGAGAGTGATCACTAACATCTGCAGCAATATCGGCAAGACCTTTAACATGCGGCTTGAAAGGCCCCATTTCTCTTTGATCTAGATCTTCTTCAATAGTCGCTGCAACATGAGGGACTCCTCTATGTGTTTTTCTCGTAATCTTCTCCAAGATAAGTCATGAAGGGAGGTTATAACTGCTCAAATCTTATTTCTAAATTTTGTCAGGTGTTAATAGTAAAGATTAAAACGATCCTTGCTTCCAAAATTTTTCATTTGGTATTTTGATCACCATGGGTTCTTTTGAAAAAGTTCTTCAGAATCGTTCTAGAATTTTAATACACTCATTAATCATTAGTGGAACTTTAAATATTGCCCTGATTGCTACGTTCGTGACATTTGTTTTAAGAGAGTACAAAGAGGTAGTCATCCCTTTAGCAATGGAGGTTCCTCTTAAGAAAGCCACCCTCACCAATCAGGATGTCATTCGAAATTTTATCGGAATGTCCTATGAAGAGCTTGTCAGAGCGCTTTATGATGAGACACATATAGAAGAAGGGCAGCGCCGTTGTGATTTAGCTCTAGCTTTTCTAGGGGCATACCATCACTTTGATGTAGAACGTGCCTTTGGAGGATATCCAGTTGAGAAAAGAATGATGATTTTGGATGATGGAAAAAAAATCATTCTTTATCCAGGATTGAGTGGAGGGAGGCTTGAAGCGGTGCGAAGTTTTGCTCGCACAGAAGTTTGGCCTTTGACCTCCGAAGGGGTGTTTCAAGAAATACAGATGAGAAGTGAGATTCCTCAGAGCCTAAAGGAAGCGCTTGAAAATACAACAGAGTATTTTGTAATTAAAAGAGCTTTTCACCGACTTCCTTATAGTATTTCTGAAGATGCCCTTTTTTCTTTTATCACTGATGGAGATTGGGAAGAAATAAAGGTCTTAGCCGATCAAATTCAAAAAAACCCTGAAGGAAAAGTTTCTGATTTCGTACCGTTTTTAATGCCTCGAATGGAAAAAGGCTCAAAGCTTGCTGCTTATTTGCTGGTTTTGCTTGAGAAAGAACATACTTTGAAAAAACTCGATGATGCTCAAATGGAAAAACTCCTTTCTCTTCTGACCGAAGAAACCCCTGAAATCAAAACCTTTTTATCAGAAATTAAAAATGGTCTGCGCAGCGGTCAGATTCAAGAACTTGCTGGCAAGCCCTTAGAAAATCCACCGCGGCGCCACATTGTCCAACGCGGAGATAGCCTTTGGAAGATTTCTCGCGATTATGATGTTAAAGTTCCAGTGATTAAAGAAATGAATGGTCTTGAATCTGAAAACCTTACGCTGGGGGCTGAGCTTCTTTTACCTGCTGATACCACCTACTGAGAATTCCTAGGAATCCAGCAACGATTATCACCCATTCAACCGCGAAGTTGTAGCAAAAGCTAAAATAAAAACTGGTCAGAAGTGACTAAAAAAAACCCTACGGTGATTTTTATAGCAAACATCGTATAAGGAGTTATGCCCAAGGGTTACCATCACCTGAATAGAGATTAGAGATGCCAGTTTATTTTTGATAGATGGTATTATTGAGCAGTGTCAATGGGGATGAGATCCAAACCACCACAATCAAAAAAAAGAGGAAAGAAGTCTCGTCTCCTATTTCAAACAAAGGCTGAGATACATTTTAGATGCTATCATATACCTCAAGAAAATAGAGCCATTATGGACATATTTGAATTTTGTCAGGTGTTAAGAGATTTTCTTTGCTTTGGTGGACTAAAATGGTCCTCGAAGCTGAGGCTTCTCAGTCCTAAAAAGAATCTACCTTAGTTTCAGGCGCTGAGAGGTTGCCTCCTTTAAAAGGACCCTTTGAGGATATAAAAACCTTCTATTTTCTCCAAGAAAAATCCCTCTGATAACAGCCCCTGAATAGGTTTTAGCACCATATCTGTACCCCGAATAGGGTGAGCATTTTATAAACCTTTGAGAGTTGAATGAGCTATAGTGGTTTAAGGAAGAGGATCCGGTCCCCCTGAATGCCAAGGATTGCACTTTAGAATCCGTTTAATTGTCAGGTAGGTTCCCTTAAATACCCCATACTTTTTGAAGGCCGCAAGCCCATAGTCTGAGCAGGAAGGATAGAAACGACACTGCCCTTGAGTAAAAGGACGAAGAGTCCACTGATAGAGTTTAATGAGTCCTATAAATAAATATTTCAAGCTTTGTACAGAACAAAAAATTTGAGAACGAAGTTATCTAAGATGTTAAACCAGTACTTCAATTTCCACAAGTCTTGTTCTGACTCCCTTGCTTAACTGGTGATCGCAATGATCACCATCAAGACGGTGAGCTTCACACATATTGCAACAGCATGCTTCACAAAGTCTCTCCCTCATTCATGCTACAAGCGTATTCAGAGGTTTTTTAGGTTTCTCAAATTTGATCCTTTTGCCGTTGCTTCTATGTTGATCACCCTTTTTGACCTAAAAGACAAAAAGCTGAGATTGGCATTTGATCGGATAAACTGGAAACTCGGAAGGGTAGACATTAACACCCTTATGCTCACAGTTGCTTATAAAGAGATTGTTCTTCCCCTAATGTAGAGTTGCCTCAAAAAAAACAACTCTAATACCTCCGAGTGAATCGAATCGATCTGATAAACGCATTCTTCTACTGAACTCTTGGAGACCGCGAATTTATAGGAGGAGAGTAGATTCAGTGGCTGGATGATCAGGGCATTACCTTTCTGTTTTGTATTCGTAACAACAGTTTACTTGAAGGGGGTGTTGAAAACTGAAAAGTTTTTCGGATAAATTAAGATTTTCTTCGGAAATTACTAATGTTAACAATTTACATGCTCTTTAGAAGAGTAGAGGATTTCTGACATTGGTGATTTTCGGTGAAAAGATAATTTAGACGATGATCTTCCAGTTTTCTACAATCTCTTGAAGGAATTTTCCTAGTAAAAGTCTTTGTCAAAAAATTGCCCTCCGATAAAAAGGTCAAAAATGGAGAAAAAAATAGGTCTATGGGAAAAAATGTTTATCTAAGTACGAGGAGGTCTTACAAGAAGAATGAGATCGCCACAATCATCTTCAACCGGAAGTTTAAAAATCCTTTCAATCCCTATCGTAAAAGGTGGGAGATTGAAACGTTTTTTGGGTGCTTGAAAAAAAGAGATTATTGCATATCAGCGAGTTACTTCATTCTTAACTTCTTTGTCCTGTACAAAGTATTTCAATGCAAAATTCTTGATTCCATAACAATTTATCGTTATGATGCCCTTTTATCTAATTTCTGCGGAAGTGGTGGAACTGGCAGACACGCTACCTTGAGGTGGTAGTGGGAGTAAAATCCCTTGGGGGTTCAAGTCCCCCCTTTCGCATGCTTTTTAATGTATGAGAAGGAGCCCCAGATGATTGGAGGATTGTTAAAATGAGCTAAACACGAAGAACAGGCCATGAGAGTTATAACGGGCATAAGTATTAGTCAGTTCATTTCACCTACAAGAGATAAAAATTGGGCTATAGTGAATAGTAAGTAAGATAGAATGCTTGCTATGTGCCGGTATTTAGAACTTCCATCTCAGTCGACGCTAGGCGGCAAAGCTGGTGGAATCATTGATCTATTTTCTATTACGCAACAAGTCTATTGTAAAGTACTGAGAAGATTATGATAAAACAATTTTTTCTAAGAAAAGACCAAGTTTTTAAGAACTGGAGTGTAGATCTAACCGCGCGCACAATAATAACAATTCTTGCTGAAAGTGAATGCAGTG
>JAUHQH010000161.1 GCA_030408485.1 Candidatus Neptunichlamydia sp.
ACTTTACTGATCTAGCTGAGTGTTTTTGGGGAAATGCTCTTTGGTCTCCAAGTTATTTTTCTGGAAGTTGTGGGGGAGCACCTATCGATATTGTGAGGAAATATATTGAGAGCCAAAAAACTCCAACATGAGGAAAGCGCCCTTATATCCTCCACCTTAAGGAAGAGGTTTTACGGCGTGTTTGATAAAAAAAGATGGAGAGGAAGAAAAAGAACTTCAACTAAAAATAGAGGATACTTTTCAAAAAGATTTTGATGCACACTCTCAGCGTGTGTGTAAATTATATCCTTCCCGAAACGAATCGGCTCAGTAACGCACCTTACCCAAAAGAAAGGGGGTTGGTTCTAAGTTTCTTAAACCGTAGCAATGCCATTTGGTTTGACTTGAATATTAGTTTATTTTTCAAAAAAAACTTTCAACATCCTTATCTTATACTATTTATCAAAAATAACGTTTATTTTTAGCCCACTCTCTTGAGCAGAATAGAAGAATGCTCTTTAGCCAATAAAAGAAACCTGTTAAAATTATTTCTTTTTCTTATCAGGAGTCGCAGAAGCTACAAGGTCTACCCAAACGGGAGAGGTCCAAGCAATGTGACCATCTCCTTGTTCTACACGCATGTAGTAGTAGACGAAAGGAGGGTTATCTCCTTTTGGTTTCAGAGCGATTTTTTCTAAGAGCTGATCATCATCATGAGCAAATTCGAAGGTATCGTCTTTAGGATTGAACGTATGGAAAGGTTTGCCATTTCGAATAATCAGAATTTCTTTGATGGGGGCTGTTCCCACAGCATATCCTGTTAGATGACGATTATAGGCTAGTCCTGGTTTTGCTTTAGTGTTGAGCTCTGATCCCATCGGAGCTCCAGCAATCTCAATTCCTGCAATGATTCGAGGACCTGTTGTAGCATAGCACGATTTTTTGTTGAGGGATTGGATCAGACCATCACGGGAGTGGTTGGCAGCTAAGATAGCTGTTAATCCTGGAGAATATTGGACTTGATCGGTATCGAAAAGATCTTGGAAGACACCGCGATCGTCGAGTCCACCAGCAACGAAGCCAAAACGGAGGTTTTTATTTAGGGCCTTTCGGATGGAGCCTTCGGCTTTTTCCTTCATCCCCTTTTTTGATTTAGAAGAGATGGGGCGCAGGTTTCCTTCTGCTTTTGTACATTCGGAAGAACCCCAGGCATTATAGATTTCAACGACTTTTTCATATTCTGGGGTAAAATTTTCGAAGTCATAAAACGTTTCAGAACCCATGGTAAAGGTGGGGATGGAGACAAAATCTTTTGGGATATGGCTATTATAGATCTTTTTGATGTGATTGGCTTTGCTCTCTTTTTTTCGAAGGATCGGCCTGGAGTCCTTTGTATAGATAATCTGTCTCAGTCCTTCTGTTCCAGGAGTGCCTGCCCATTGCATCCCTAGGAATGTGGTAAAGCGGTCATCTTCATTAAATTCAGCGACATGGCTTCCAATTCCTTTCCAGATATCAGCGGGGGTTTCTCTTTCACTTTCAAAAGAGGAGGTACTAAAAAATTGCAGCGCTTCTTCGTCTCTAATATATCTAAGACAAGATTCGATGTTTTGTCCAGCATCATAAAGAATCGATTCTCCATGAAAATTTCCCCAGTAAAGCTGGCGATCTGTATCTGAAAAGCATTTAATAGGGGAAGAAGAAAATGTTTCATTAGTGGTAAGAGTCTTGAGTTGGATTTTGTAAATACCTGGTTCATTGAAATAGAGGTTAGGGAGATTAATAAAACCTGTTTCAGGAACAAAGAGTTTCCAATTGATATTTTCACGTAAACGTTCATAAGAAAATTCAACGAGAGTTCCTTCAGGAGCATTTCCTGTGAGATTTCCAAATTGGTCTTCGAAGCGAACGATGACATCAAAACGTTGGTTTTTGTTGACAATGGATGGGACGATAATACGGATAGAGTGGAGCTCATTTCCTTTCACATCAATATGGAAAGTTTCACTCTCTTTATATTCTCCTTTTCCTTTGGCATCGATATAGAGCCCAAAAGGGCGTCGTCGGAATGTATGAGATTGAGCTCGGCTTCCTTCTTTTTCGGTCCCGGCTTTATCAGGAGTTCCTAGATAAATTGCCATTTCTTCACCAGCTTTTACATCTCCAGGAAGGGTGAACTCATACTGGGGAAGATTGGTATCAGGAGTAGAGACTTCTGTTGCTCCAATTCCCTTTTTGCTGGGAGTTTCTAGCCAAATGAGGTTTTTCCTACTTTTTAAATTTGTTTGAGGGAGCTCCCAATCAAAACTGCGTCCTTTGGAGCCAAGATCAAATTTTAAACGAGCTCCTTTCGGAAGATCATTTGCTGGTGTATAAATAAATTTCCAAGTCTTTGTCTCGCCTGCAAGGGCAACTTTTGGCTCTGTGTAACTAATTGAACGACGCATAGGCTCCTCAACTTTAGGTTTTTAAGACCACTATACCACAAATTTAATTGTTTTTCAATAGATGAAAATTTTTACTGCATTGTTTGTGGTGAAGGGCTACGATTTGGGGGGGATAATCAGAACTTTATCGATGACCCGTTCACTTGAGGCTGTAACTTCAAGGTCAAAATTGTCATTGTGGACTTTCCAGCCTTTTGAGGGTATTGTTCCTGCGCAGTGAAAGATGTACCCTCCAATTGTATCGTATTCTGGACTGGTAGGGATCAAAATACCGATTTCTTTTTCAATATCAAGGATGGTCATTTTTCCATCGATAACCCATCCTCCATCTGGATGGGAAACATGGAGTTTTTCTTCTTCAATCACATCATATTCATCAGCGATTTCACCAACGAGTTCTTCTAAAATATCTTCAATGGTAACAATCCCTTCTGTTCCCCCATATTCATCGACAACAATGGCTAAGTGGATTTGTTGACTTCGAAACTCTTGAAGGAGAACTGAGATTTTCTTTGTCTCAGGTGAATAAAGGATGGGCTTAACAAGTTTTTCTAAGGGAGTTTTTAATAAGGAGTTATCTTCTTTATCGATACTATTGAGGTAGTATGCCATGACATCTTTATAGAGTAGAACGCCAATAATAGTATCGACATTTTCTTTATAAACGGGGATACGACTATAGCCCTCTGACACAAACTTTTGAGCGGCTTCATGGACTGTTTGATTCACCGAAAGGGTAAACATATCGATTCGAGGAACCATAATCTCTCGAGCAATGCGGTCACGGAAGGAAGCCACAGCGCTCATAATTCTTCTATCAAGTGGTTCTAAGTAATGGGTGAGTTCTGATTCGTGAACAATTTCTAAGATTTTATCTTTAACTCGAGCGCGGGAATAGCCATGAGGAAGGATCTTTTTCCCACGAAAAAGATCTTTTTGAGCTTTCAATAGGAGGAAAGTAATCGGTGAAAAGAGAAAGAGGAAAAAGGTTGTTGCAGGTGTGACAACACGAAGGAGAAGAGGGGGATTGAAATTCACAATGAAGCGGAAAAAGAAGTCAGAGAAAAGGCCTATCGCTGCAACAATTGCAATACAAAGGATAACTCGAGAAAAGGTGAGATAAAGAGGGTCTCCACTTTTAGCAAAGTTTGTGTCGAGGAAAAAAAAGAGAAGATAAAGGAAGAAAGTGGTTGAGTAGAGGAGGCGGAGTAGGTGTTTTGTAAAGCTAAAAAGGTAGAAGAGGTTATCCCAAGGGTCTTTAGAAAAAAGCTTTTTGACAAAAGTATAAACAAAGAAAAAGTGGGGTTTTTTCTTGAACTCTTTTTTACTTTGAATACTGTCTCTTATACACATC
>JAUHQH010000162.1 GCA_030408485.1 Candidatus Neptunichlamydia sp.
TTCGTCGGCAGCGTTAGTTTTGTATAAGAGACAGCTCATTAATCGATTTTTCATATTTTTTTAAGTTTAGTGATAAGATGAACCCCTTTTTCTAGGAGTCCGTTAAAAAGTTTTTGGGACAAATATCCTTATCTCTCCAAATAGTTTCCCCTGGAGCTTTCCTTCAACAAGATTGGAGAGAGGTACACGATCATTTACATTTCCTGGAGTTGGGAGCAAAGATCACTGACAATTACGTGAAGTTTAAAGCCAAAGAACCAAGCTAGTGGAGCTATGTTTTGAAGACTTTATGACTATGAATACGTCTTCTTATGACAAACAGAGAGAGGGGTACAATGGACAAACGATCTCTTTTTTGATTGCGCTAAACCTATTTATTATCACTTGGGAGCCCTGGAAAATATAGAGAAAGATGGGCGACGGCATATCTGGGATAAAACTCCTTAAGATTCCTATAACCAATGCGATGGAATAAAACCGCAATCGTCATCACTTCGCTCGAGCAAAGGCTTCGTACTCGTCTTGTTGATATCTTCTTTTTAGAGATCAAATAAGGATTCCATTTGGGTTCACATGTTATCGAGAATACATCTATACTATAGAATAATTTGGCGGCATCAGCTGTGATGGTTATCCTCCTTTTAAATCGATAAGGTTTACTTAAAAAGAATTTACAAAACGGGGGCTTTTTTATCTAAGATTTTCGTCTTAACAAACTAATAACCTGTAGGTTCAAAATCGAATTCGCGTTAATATAATTAAATGGCGCAGAGATTTTCATGATAAAATTGCTTTTGGAGATTGAAGCTAACAACATGTTGGTTAGTAAAATTGAAAAAGTAATTTTAGCTGAGAAGGTCAAAGCCAATTCTACACATTATTTTTGGTAGATAGTATAAGTCATTGCCTTGAGACAAGGTTTTATTTTGCTAAACCTTATCGCTTTTGGGAAAGAGGGCTTAATGGACATACAAGTGGACTGGCGTATCAGTTATCTTCCTAAAAAACAAGATTTTAATGGTATGACAGATGAGGATATAGAGGAGATTGAGTTTTTGCTTAGCAATAGAGCTCGAAAAGTGCTAAGCTTTTGGACACCGCTCAAGGTTTTTACTCAGCTCACTAAAAAGGATGCTATCGTCGCTACTTCAGAATTGAATTGGCAGGACATAAAAACTCCCTAGATGGTGTTGTAGCTCAAAATTTTGCCAGCTTTAATGGGAAAGGTTGGTGAATAATGTAGGCTTAACCCTATAATCACAGTTATGGAATTCAATAATTGTTTAGATAAGCAAGAGGAAATAAAAAAATGTTTTCTTTCTTTAAAATCTCAAGAAAAGCGCTATCTAAAGATCATTGAATTGGGTCAAAATGCCCCCAAAATGGCTATCGAGGATCAAGTGGAGGAAAACATCGTAGCTGGCTGCCAAAGCCTCCTCTACCTCAAGCTTAAGTGCCGCGAGGGCAAGCTCTCACTCCAAACAAGCTCTAATGCTTTGATTTCTGCTGGGCTCGCACAACTTCTCGTGCAGACCTATGATGGAGAACCTCCTGAGGTTGTTTTTCAGTGCCCCCCCCACTTTCTTAAAGAGGTGGGTCTTTTAGAGTCTCTTTCTCCAAGCCGTGCCAATGGCCTCAAGAGCCTTTACCAAAAACTTCGAAAAGAAAGTTTAAAATTTCTTGTCTCCAAATAATTTTTCCGTATGTTTTTTTGGATATGAATCCGATATGCTACTGGAGTCAACTCAATAGAGCTTAGGGAATGTTTAAAAACCTCACTTTACGCAAAAGAGAAGGGGCTTGGCTGTAAGGTTTTCAAGGCCCTTAGAAATGCCATTTGGTTTGCCCTGACTATTAGTTTATAATATTTCAAAGAAAAATGATTTATTTAATTTTGCCTTCACTCTCAATATTTTCAATTTGCAGGTAAGCTAGCTTATGGGTGGATCAAAAAAGGGAGAAGAAAAGAAATCCCTTCGAATACCGGTCGATCCAGACTTAACTTATCTGGGATGGTAGATATGATCGGTCATAAAAATAGTTGCTAAGATTGGGTGTAATGAGTTAAGATTTTGCTGGTTCAATCAAAAGAAGTCCAGGTTTTTATTGTGTCATTACAATTAGTTTCAGGATTAGCAAATACCGGTTTAGGTGCCGTTTATTGGAATATTGCTCCAAAATTTTCTTTACTAAACAAAATCCCTTTAAAAATTCAAATGAGCGCTTTTGCTTTAGCAACAATTGCTCAGGGAATTTTAACCATGCATTGTTTTCCTTCCCAAGAAAGCGAGGGTTTTTCAAAACGAAAAACTCTTGATGTTGTAGCCCCATATTTGTTAATCAGTGGTTCTATTTATTTTTTTCACAGACAAGCCTTGAAAGCAAACATCATGAGCTCTGCTGTATTGGGGACGGTTCAGCTAGGAGTAAGCTGGCTATCTCCTAACATTGTTGCTGCTCTTGCTTTTATGTTTCCAAAAAAATTTATTCCAGAAGAAATTGCTTTTGGAAAGGACGATTGGGCTAAATATTTTGGAGAGGTTGGAGAGGTTCCTCCTATTCCTAAAGGTATGGCTGAAGCTCTTGAGAGTCCATGTCCCTTTCATCCTCTGAAACAAATGGGAGATACTCATATACTTGTTCTGATTCCTCAGACAGTAAATGATAAACCTTTCACTTTAAATTTATTGTATCAACTTCTTTGCAATAACAAAGCAAAAAATCCTCTCGGTTTTGCTCGTTATTCTACATCAATACAAAAGGGATTAGGAAAAAACGCAATAAGACTGCCATATTGGGTTTTGATGACAAAAGATGTCATTCCTAATAGTCGATCTAAGAGCTACAAGGAACAGATAACATTAGTTAGAGATAAGGGAAAAGGCTTTTATGATATTCCAAGTGCAGTAGAAGTAGCAGCGAGTATTGTAATGCATTACTTGAAAACAGGTGAGGTTCTTTATGGAACGAAACCTTTGACCTATACACGCTGCAAAGAAATACTGAAAAGAGGAAATCCTATGGCCGTCGGGGCCTTCTCCTCCTTTAAAGAACTCGAGGTCGTGGAGGGCAACACCTCACCCACCACCACCGCCAACGGCATGGCGGCTATCCGGAGGTTCTGTGCAGATTCTTGGAATCAGGATACCAGTATACCTATCGTTTTAAATAACCACTCTATGAAAGAATTAATAGCGGCTTTCGTAGTCTTGAAGGATCATTTCTAAAGCTTTTTGATAACCATAAACATCAAGGTCAACCCAACGAAAAAGAGGTTCACGTCGAAACCACGTAAATTGCCTTTTAGCATATCGACGAGATGTTTTCTTAAACTCCCACACAAAATGCTCCCAATCTTCATTACTCTTAGGTGAGGAAAGGAACTCGATACATTGACGATAACCAATCGCTTGAGAAGCTGAAAAGTTTTCTTCAAGCCCTTTATCAAGAAGATCCTCAACTTCTTCAATGAATCCCTGCGACATTATCTCATCACAACGCATTTCGATTCTTGAAAAGAGGATTTCTTTAGGAAAATAGATAAACCAACATCGAAAATCAAAATCCTTCGGTCGATTTGGAACGCTATTTTTTGGAAAATCACTGACCTTTTTTCCGGTTAATGTCATGATTTCTAATGCGCGGATAATCTTGTGTCGATCACGATTATTGATTGTACTTCCATATTCAGGATCAATTTGACAAAGTTTCTCGTAGAGAGGCTCGACACCATATTTTTCCAAGTCCTCTTCTAATTCTGCACGGACCTCTTGAGAAGCCGGAGGTCCTTGAGGTGGGCCATATAAAAGAGCGTGGAGATAGAAACCAGTTCCTCCAACAACAATGGAAACATGCCCTCGACTCTGTATTTCCCGGCAAATTTTTGTTGCCTTCTCATAGAACTGAACGACACTAAAAGAGTCTGAAAGATCGCAAGCATCGATGAGATGATGAGGAATTTCCATCCGTTCTTCAACAGTTGCCTTAGCTGTTCCAATATCCATGCCCCGATAGACTTGAACAGAATCTGCAGAAATAATTTCTCCTCCGAGAGTACGTGCAAGTTCAAGAGAAAGACGGGTTTTTCCTGTTGCCGTCGGGCCAGCAATTACAATAACCCGATTCTTTTGTGTTAAGGGATCGATTTTTTGTTTTGAAGGGTTTGATTGATGAGCATGCTCATCAATGAGATCACTTCTCACTTGTTTGCAAATCCTTGGAGCGCTTCTTGCTCAGTAGGGAAAATCTGTATGATCCGCTCAAATCCTGCCATCTTGATGATTTCCATCACTTCTTCACTAACAGAGCAAAGATGGAGTCCCCCTTTTCCACCTTCAAGCTTTTTGGTGGTTGATAAGAGAAGACGCATTCCTGCACTACTGAGATAGCCTACTTTTGCAAAGTCTAGAACAAGTTTTATCTTCCCCTCAGCAAGTTTCTCAGCAAGCTTCCTTTCTAAGATGGGGGCAGAGGCTGCATCCATTCGCCCTTCAATACGGACGATTGAGACCCCTTGATCTTCTTCTATTTGAATATTTATTCCAGCAAACACGATAATAACCTGGCTATTTCCCTTAGGATAACGATAATAGAAAATTTACTGCAACCTCTTAGAGGGTTTACTTAAGAATATTTCTTATTTTTATTGAACGATTTCTAGACGAGCTTTCCGACCCAGCCTAGCAGCAATGGTCATATAAATTTGGTGAAGAGCTTTTTTAATTGTCCTACCTCTGCCTTCCAACGAGCTTTGCAACATCGTCAGTATGGACCCGAATTTCAATCGCTACTTTTCGAACCATGAAAAATATCGATTTTAACTGCATCAGGAGCATCCACTAAATTTCGAGTGACATAAGTAACACATTCTTCTACATCGATCTATTTGTACTTGAATTGAAAGGGATTCTTTAGCATCAGCATTTCTTTTTATGCAAGATTACACCCGAAAATCCTCGGTTCCAAAAACTTGTGCTAACATTTTATAGCCAAAGATTTAAGAGTCGATTTTTATAGGGAAATAATATCTAGTTTATTTTAATATAAAACTAGGGGGAACATATGGGAAGGATTGATCCAATCCCAGATTATCAAATGCCAGGGATGACACCCAAAGCAAGCGCTTCAGCCCGAGAAAAACAATCTTTTCAGGGGCAGGCTGAAGCCTTTTATTCTTGGTATCAGTCGATTCGACAACCAACCTTTCCTACAGAAGGGTTTCGAGGACTCCAATATATCATGCAAATAGGAGAAAAAGAAACTGCAACAGAAGAAGAAGCAAGCGCTGCAAATGAAGAACTTAAGACTCTTATGGACGACATTGATTGCGGGAAAAAAACTCTCGACCAAATCCCCTATGAAATTGAACGAATCGTTGATCATCTAACAGAAAATAATCCTAAAAGTCGTATTGTAATGCAAGCCACTCAGATTGAAATCGCTGTTAATCTTTCTCAGTTAGGGACAGCTGAAGATCTAAATGAGATGATGGAATCTCTTTTACAAAAAGTTAATCCAAAAATGTCTAATATCCAAGCAGAAGCAATCAGCCACACTCTTCAAGAAGGCTTTAACCAACAAGAGGTGGATATCAAAGAGCTTAAAGGGAAGATTTCTTCTTTATTGAAG
>JAUHQH010000163.1 GCA_030408485.1 Candidatus Neptunichlamydia sp.
TCGTAAGTTCTAGTTATTTATAGTTCTGAAATGACCCATTTAATAATTGTTTGGGGGGAAGAAAAAGATATAAAAAATTTATTACCCGCCAATTTAATGATTTATAATTATCTTATAATTAGATTGTTGAATATAAGTTGCATAAAAAGCAGTGATTTTGGTATCATTTGATGCTATAATATGATACAGGAAGAATAGTGAGACGTCCCTCTTATAGAGAAATCGATAAGCGACTAAAGGAAGCGAAAGAAGCTCTAGAAAATCGACGGGTAGCATTTGCCAATCCCGATAAAGTAGTGGGAGAATTGATGAACCTAGAAACAGGGCCAACAGATGAAGTTTGGGAGTTAATTTTGAAATTAATCAATGAAATTTGCCCAACGCATTATAAAGGAGCTTACCCATCTCTTAAGAGTTATGAATCAAAAATTGAGGGTCATGATTTATGGGCTTTTTCATGGGATAGCTACCTGTTGAAACAGAAAATGTATTTGAAATACTCTATTAAAGATGGATTTTTTTACTATGTGTCCTTACATAAATGTAAATCTTCAGAAGAGTGAAGGAAAAAGTTATGAAATGCCTAAAATGCAACAAGACCGAGTTTATTGAACAAAAAGTGCGTTTCACTCCTGAAATAAAGGGAGAAACGCTTGAAGTCATTGTTCCTTGCATGGTTTGTAAAAACTGTCAGACCCCACTTATGAACACGAAACAAATGAATATGTTAAGACACGCATCAGCAGATAAATACAGGGAAAACCACAATCTCCTTACATCTTCGCAAATTATGAATTATCGGGAAGAATTAGGAATGTCTCAATCCGCATTCGCTCGTTATTTGGGCGTTGGAGAAGCAAGCATTAAAAGATGGGAAACTTATTTTATTCAGGATACAAGCCAGGATGAACTGATCCGTCTTAAATGTGATGAAGCCACTGCAGAAATGAACTTCTTAAATGTTCATTGGAAAAGGGATGAGCCAAACATCTACAGCGGCAATATCAAGTTTAACTTGCAACTATTCAAAAATGTCGCTTTGTATCTCGTCGAACGTACCAAAGAATCCATTCTTTTTCTGAATAAATTGCATTTTTACATCGACTTCTACCATTTCAGGAAATATGGAGTCAGTTTAACCGGAGCTCGATACACACCTTTAAAACTTGGCCCCTGTCCTGATCAGTATAGCCCTATTTATGGAGCTTTAGTAAGAGCTAGTTGTCTTAAAAAAACCAACAATCATTCATATGAAGTATTAATTGCATCAGACCCAACCTTATTTGAAGACAGGGAAAAAGAAACGCTAGAATTTATATTAAAACTCTATCAAACCCTAGGGCCAAAAATAGTCCTCAAAACTTCACATGAAGAAGAAGCCTATAAAAAAACAGAAGAAGGGTCTTTTATTAGCTATGAATCTGCTAAAAATTTGCATATTCTATAAAATATAAAATAACACCAACTACATGCACAAACATATTACAATTAGAAAATTGAATTGGTCATTTAAATAAACAGAGAAAACTCATACTATCTTTAATAAGGCGATAAGTCCGTCTCCGCTTTCCCTCAAATGCGATTGTCCGCATCCCATGCCGAAAGTTAGTAGCACGTATTTTTGCTCTACCAATATCTGTTTTAGGACCAGTTGATTTTCCTCCATGAAATCGACAAATTTTTTTCCTCTTAACACTCAGTTTTACACCTCGTACTTAACCGCTTAGAGTGAGTCTGGCAGCGCCTACCACTCTGATTACACATCTTTATTTCTGAGTCAATGTCTGATCCTTTTCAAGTTGTTGAAAAATTTAGCGTTGAAATAGCTAAAGAACTTGATGCAATTAATGAAGTTGCTCAAGCGATGATGTTTGATAATGAACCAGAAGCGATTAAGGAAATAGATCAAGAAATCTCTTCTTTTGAAGAGCACCTAAAAGCCTTTGAGGCCAAAATGCCTGAATTTAAATTGCAGCTCGACGTACTAAAAATTCAGGAAAGTCAAGAAGAGCTTTCATCTGAACTCTCTAAAATTGAAATACAATCAAAAAAATTAGAAGAGCTAGTGAGAGAAATCGATTATCAATCTCAAGGTTTTTGCGAAGGGATGATTAAGAAATGCATTGATTTTGATAAATTTAAGAGAAGAAAAGAGACATTTCAGAAGCTGTTTGAAGAAGGAATAAGCTTAATCAGAAAGGCCTTATTTATCATTACCGGGATTCATTTGATAGGAGAAACCAATTCTTTAGAGGGTAAGGCTATTAATGTTTGGTTTTCAATCGTAGAGGGTACGCATCTTCCTATGATTCAAGATAGGACTCTCACTGCATTAAGCATCCCTATCATTATAAAAGAGCTTGGGCGAGCTTACATGCACAATCAGTTTAGAAGAGATGCTTTTTTTAATTTCAAAGCAAAAAGAATCATCTTATGCAAAAAATATCCAGATGATGTTGCAGAATTTAGAGATGGCCTTGTTCACTTAAGATATGCAAGAACATCAATCTTCAGACGTTTAAACCAAATGACAATACTGGAGCCCCTGTCTAAAGGAGATTGGATGGTGGAAAGTGGACATATAACCAAGGGAGGGAGTTTGCTCCAAAAATCCAGCTGGTCATTGCAAGAAAAGATTAGAGAGGAGCGGGAGAAAAGAGGTTTGATAAAAACCTTTATTGTGTGATGTACGGTGATGGAAAAGAACTAGAAGATAAGATCTTTGTTTTGGGCTGAATACCCAGTTCCCTATAAAGATTATAGGGATTTTAACGCTAAGTCAGCATCACATCCAGAAGAAATCCTCTGAGCATAAGCTTCTTATGTGTTTCTTACCCATTCTGGAGGACTCTTGCAACCAAGAATTCAAGAGATCAAGCCTCTTGTGAAATTGGAAAAGAATTAACAAGGGAAAGAACTTTAGCTGGTCTGGAAGCTGCAAAACGGCAAGGAAGAACAGGTGGGCGTTTCAGATCTCTGAACGATGAGCAACGGGAAACATTAAAAGAACTGCTTGAACAAGGGAAGGGCGTATCTTATATTGCTAGAACGTTGAATACTTCAAGGTTCACTATATATAGAAAAATCAATAGGTAATTATTGATTTGGAAGAAAAATAAATTTAGTTTGTATCAGTGCCGCATTCATTGATGAAGATCTTATTGTGGATAAAAGGCTCAGTCAGAAGAGACTGAGCCAAATAATGCGTTTCCATTATGGAGAACGTGATATGGCTGCTAATGTTTTAACAACCAAGAAAGTTTTTAATACCTTTTCAAATTCTTATCAAGAATATTTTCCCTCGTTAACAGCAGCGGATAATGACTACTTTTTAAACGTATTATCTACACATCGCAAATAGGTTTTACTCTTGACTATATGGCCCTAAATTTAGTACCATATGAAATATGAGCAGAAAGCACGATCGGACTCTAAAAGACATATTTAATATTCCACCACTTTCAAGTGTAAAATGGAAAGACATAGAAACTCTTCTAGTCCACTTAGGTGCAAAAATAGAGGAAGGTCGCGGCTCGAGGTTAAGGGTCACTTTAAATAGAGAGGAGGCTGTATTTCATAGGCCTCATCCTAGAAAAGAAATAGATAAAGGTGCTTTAGTGTCTGTTCGGCGGTTTTTAGAAAATGCAGGAGTTAATTCATGATGAGATACAAAGGGTATTACGGTCGAGTTGAATATGATAATGAAGCTAAAATTTTTCACGGTGAACTTGTTGGAATGCGCGCTGTTATCACTTTTCAAGGGACAACTGTAGAAGAGCTTGAAGAAGCCTTTAAAGATTCTATTAATGACTATCTTGATTGGTGCAAAAAAAGAAGAAAACAGCCAGAAAAACCGTTCTCTGGAAAACTAAACCTTCGTATGAAACAGGAGCTTCACGCAAAGCTTGCTTCCTTAGCTCACCAGAACAGGACAAGCTTAAATTCGTTTATTAATGAATGTCTAGAAAAAGCTGTTTGTTAGGAAGAACGTTGTCTGAAGCTATGCATTTGGTGTAACCTTTCCCACAATTATCTAAGTTGAACCTTTTCTTAGGTGGACCCCATGCTCTCGAGCCCTCAAAATAGCAAGATAGGAACTCATTTCAGCATCACATCCAGTTGGCACATCTTGAATAGGAGCAGCTCTAAATTCTACTAGGCTCTTTTGCATGATCTTTTGTATTGATTCTTCTTCGCGACTAAAACCTCGCAGGCCTGCTTCTATATTACGAAGTACCCCTGCAATTAAGAATTCAAGAGCTCTTGATTCTTGCGAGAATTGGCTTTGTAGCCTGTTTTCAACAAAAGATCTTTTGCGTAGGCGAGTAGGGTCTGAAGAAGAGATTGTGGAGATATCATAAACAAGAGCGCCCATATTGGTTCCTAGTTGCTGAATTTCCTGATGTGAAGGTTTACTAGGGTCGATCTCTAATTTTTTAGGATTTGAAAAGCCAAAAAAGGATTTTGAAGCGTTTTCTGTTTGAGCAAGATCTTCAAAGCTACCAGTAACCATTTGTGCTACATGATCTACCATATTGTTTCTAGCAACGTCTGCACCACGAGCATCTGTTGGTCCAACACCATAATAAGTTCTCTGTTGCGGCTGCATTACTCCTAAAAATTGTTTTGCTGTAGCGGTAGTTTCATGAGCAACTACTCTTCCATCTCCAGGTCTTATTTGCTCATGAGGAATTTTTATTCCTCGGTTGAGCTGTAATAGCATTAATTGTAGTGCTGAAGAGTTGCCTTCATGGAATGCTTGATTTTTAGCTGTTAGGTTTACAATTTCACTTTTACTATCTTTAAGTTGTTGTTTTTCTTCAGGTGTTAGCTCTTTTGATGGTTTTGACTCGAGCCTAATACGGTTAGATTGAAGGTTTCTAAGTCTTTCTGAAATTTCAGGATTCTTGCCGCTGATTTCATCTTTTACTTGGTTAAGGGCCCGAATTTCTTTTTTAAGAGCTTCCATGTGTTCTTTTTCTAGGGTATTTGGAATAAGAGCTGTATGCGGTACAAATAGTTTTGCTTGTCCTGAAAGAGTTTTTTGGAGAGTGTCTATTCTTTTTTCAAAATTAGCGATTACAATTGATTGAAGATGTTTGGCTCGTTTAATGTCAGTAAAAGCAGCAGCCCCTCTAGGTTTTAAAGTGTGTTTATGAATCACAACAGAGCCGTGCGGCCCTCCAACGCGACTTGATGATCGGTTTTAATAAAATTTAAACGCTCTAAGTTCCGTATTAAAAACTTTTCTCTTTCTTCTGGGTTAAAAACTTTTTGTCCTTCCTCAAATCGAGGAAGGAAAGGAACAAGACCTTTTACATTTCCTTTATTTCCAGCCTCGAAAACAAAAGAAATTCTCCCTCCTGTTTCAGGCTCAATAATCGTTCTCATTTTTTGATTCAAATTACTTAGCTTTTGAGCAAGATCGTTAATCCGAGTATCGGAGTATACATATCCGCGATCTCTAAGGAGCTGTTTAAAACCTCCACCTCCTTTAATAGGGCTTTGAGTTTTCACTAGACCATTATCCAGAAGGTCGTATTTTCCTTTAAGAGTTCCTTCTCGGTCATAAATTTCAATCGAATGATCGCTGATGCTATAGTTCACAACATCATCTTTCCCTAGTCCCAGTTCAAATTTAAAACGAGCAAAGGTTTCGTCAAATTTCGCTTGCCGCTCTACATCTTCCTCTGGCTTTGTTTCTTTGTCTTCAACATCCTTTGAACAGAGCGAACAATACCTCCACCTATTTGGCTTGAAAACCAAAGGGGAGCTTTTTCTCCTGCAAGGCAGTCTTCTTTACGAAACTCCCTATCTGCGGGAATTAAAATATAGCCACCACTTTCCTCTAATCGATCAGCTTCTTGCTCAGCCTCTTCTCTAGACATCCCTAAAGCATATCTCCCCACAGCATCAACACGTTCTTGTTCTACATTGTTTTCAGGGTTGTCAGAAATTGCTATACGACTACGTAGATCGGGAACAGGATCAGCTCTAACAACTGATGGATCAATTACTTGCCTTGAAACATGATCGACCGCTTGATCAGGAGACGATCTACCCGACCCATGAGCTGTCTCTTATACACATC
>JAUHQH010000164.1 GCA_030408485.1 Candidatus Neptunichlamydia sp.
TTTCGAGCTCTATTTATCAAAAATAATATGTAGAATTGGACTTGATATTTTCGGGTAAAATTGCTTGTGGAGATCGAAGCTAACCACATATTGGTTAGTAAGATCGAAAAAGCAATTTTATCATGAAAATCTCTGTGCCACTTCTTATTTGAATATTCGAATCATATCTGTTAACTTCCTGGTAAAGCAATCCAATTGTAAACCAATGTAGTTACATGATGCAATTAGAAGACCAAAAAGTCGTCGAGGCCAAAGAGATGGCCCGCATTGAAAGAGAGAGCATTCAGGATGGAGCTTCTGATGAAGGGTATATGCTCAAGGCGAGCGAGGGAATTGCGCGTCGCATTGAGGCCTTTATCGAAGAAACAGGACGGGCTAAAAAGGTGACACTTCTTGTAGGGAAAGGAAATAATGGAGGAGATGCCTTTCTTACAGGAACCTTTTTGATCCATCGCGGGTTTGAGGTTCAAGCCTATCACCTTGTTGAAGCAGCAGATTGTAGCCCACTATGTAAAAAGCATGAGAAGAACTTTTCAGGAGCTGGAGGAAAAGTAATTCGAGGTAATGTTGTTCCCTTAGAAGGAGTAATTGTCGATGGACTGCTGGGAACAGGGTTTCAAGGGAAGCTAGAAGGATCCATTCTAGATGTGATTCATAAGGCGAATAATTCGCGCCTTCCTATTTTATCGATAGACATTCCTTCAGGAGTCAATGGAAATACAGGGGAAGTCAATCCCGATGCTATTTATGCTACGGAAACTATTTACTTAGGACTGCCCAAACTGGGTTTCTTTATCGGAAAAGGGTATAATTATATCGGTAAGTTATTCCGTGTAGATTTTGGAATGGATCCAAAATATTGGGGTCAAGCTCGAGGGAATGCTTATATTGTGAATGAAAGTATGATGCCCGATCTTTTGCCACCGATTCAGCGCGTCCGTCATAAGTATCAAGCAGGGTATGTCCTTGCATTAGCAGGATCTCCAGGAATGCCTGGAGCAGCGATGCTTTCTTCCTTAGCAACCCTTCGATCCGGAGCGGGAATTGTCCGACTTTTTCATCCCGAAGGAATGGAAGGAGAGTTTGCTGCAGCACCGTTTGAACTCATTCGAAACCCTTATTCTCCGCAAGACCCTTCACCCATTTTTGAAGAAGCAAAACATGCAAAAGCGTGTTTGATTGGACCAGGCCTTGGAAAATCGGAAGGGGTACATACGTTTGTTCAAGCCGTTATTTCAAAGCTTGATCTTCCGATGGTTATCGATGCAGATGGGCTTTATCACATTAAGGTTTTTCCTAAGGGAGCCATTTTAACTCCTCATTATAAAGAGATGCTTCATTTGTTAGGAAAAGAAGAACTGTCGCATGATGATTGTCAAAAATTCGCCGATCGAAATGCAGTCACCATTGTTTTAAAAGGAGCCCCTACTTGGATTTTTCATCCAAACACAACGCCACTGATTGTTCCCAAAGGAGATCCGGGGATGGCAACGGCTGGAACCGGAGATGTGTTAACGGGAATGATCGCAGCTATCCTTGCTCAAGGATTACAAGGAAGAGAAGCTGCAACACTTGGAGTTTACCTACATGGAACTTGTGGAGAAATTGCAGCGACAAAGCAGACCTCTTATGACCTGATCGCCAGTGATCTTATTGAAGTTCTCCCCGAAGCTTTTCAAACACTGCTTGCTCAATTGCCTCAGGAATAAAAGCCGTCAGGTGCTCTCCCCTTTTAGCAATATCCCGAATCAAAGTAGAACTGATCGAGTGAAACTCTTCATTGGGGAACAGAAACAATGTTTCGATATCGCTGAGTTTTTGATTCGCATACGCCAAAGTTTTCTCACGCTCAAAATCCCCAAAGGTTCGGAGTGAACGGAGAATAAAGTTTGATCCCAACTTTTTAGCAAAATCAACGAGAAGCCCGTTAAAAATATGGATCTCAACATTGAGAAAATCTTGAGTAAGAGTCTCTAAAAAATGGAGGCGCTCTTCTTGAGTAAAAGTCGGTTCTTTTTTTTCTGTGTCCAATCCTATGGCAATATCTACTTGATCAAAAAGTTTTGCTGCGCGTTGAATAATATTAAAATGCCCTTTTGTAGGGGGATCAAAAATCCCTGGAAAAGTTACTCTCATATTCTTACCTCTAACTTGGAGGGTAATCTTTTTTGAATTTTTTTACAACAGAGGAGACAGAGATGATAGAGGGTGTTACTATTTTAAGTAATTAAGAGAGTTGAGCTTTTCGATGCATCGCTTTAAGTGGGGATCAGATCGTTGATAGGGGATGTCTTGAGGAGAAAACCATTGAATTCTCTGAAATTTGGTTCCAAGTTTGGTCAACAACAAACTCGATGTCCATATCCTCAGATGGGTTCATTAACACCTAGCAGAGTGTTTCAAAATCCAGCTCGTCATCTTCATTCAGCTTAAAGCTGAAATTACGCCTAGTCAAGTATTCTTCATACGAGAGGAACGGCAGTCAGATTGGTTTTATCCGGTGTCTGTGTATGAAGGATTTGAATAGACCGCGCTTTTCGTGTTCGTCTGCGAATATAGCCTTTATCTTCCAGCGGCTTGATCTCTTAAAACACGCTAGGCGCTCTCACAGCAAGCTCTCGCATCGTGGGCGAAGGGAGGGTATAAAATTATCCCCATGGCACGTTTCAGGCGCTCAATAAGCCTGTAAAAGCGTATTCTGTGTGTTTGTCAGTTGCTCCATAACATCCTTTCAATTCAGATAATTAAATGATAAATTAGGTTTGAATATTTTAAAAGCCTAATTTGATTCAATGCACAGCATTGACTGAACCGACAGTTTTCAAGTCATTTCAGTTAAGTAACTCCTTATTCAACCAGCCGGACCTTAAAGAAAACCAACATGTGGTGTTGGTTGAAGGGGAAAAAACCATTCTAAATACTTTGAATTTAAAAGGGTTTGTATGTAATAATCAATCGTATATTTGTTCCATTGAGATAGAGCTCCAACTGTAATTTTAGCTGGTACATCACATTTCTATAAGATTTGATGGCGGACATACCTGTACCATTCGCTTTCTGCTTCAGGTTCAGACTTGATATATCTTTTCGGGTTACTTAAGAGATCTCTGTAGAAATTGAGGTATGCATATGCGTTGGGATAATTAGATTTCAGTTTCTCAATTTTTAGGTAAGGGTAAATAACAAAAGAATTCGGTGAGAAAAGGTAGTATGCATTTAAGTTATCTGAACCGCTTGACTTATTTAAAATACGACCTTGTTAGTTCTTTTTCTATTTTCCAATTTTTGCTATCCTTTTGAAAAAAGTAGAAATTATTATTATTCATTAATGAGCTTATGAATATAAATATTATTGGCACTCGTTTGTATGTCATTATAAATATTTTCAGCACCAATTAGCACCAATTAGTGCTTCTAAATATATAGATTGTTCACTGATTGACTTATAAATTTCTTTTAATTCCTCTGGAACCAAAACCCAACTATCATTGTCCAACTTCTCAAAGCCCGCAACATCGTAGTTTGCGATTGTGATGTTCCTAGTTTTCCAATCTTTTAAAGATTGGAAAACTAGATAGTGTAGGTTCTCTTTCTCTGTATTGCTCAATATTAACAAGCACATATAAGTAGTTTTATCTTGAAAAATTTGATTTGCGCCAAAGGAAATGATTTGCATGACCAAAGAGTTTTCCTAGCATTCTAAACGAGGCTTTGCCAAGAGTATACAATACCGCTGCAAGAGCTTTCTTTATGACTGCTGAGTCCTTTACTTTCTGATCGCCATCAATAAAGTCCAAATCGCAGCATTTGCATTTATAACGTTGTTTACCTCGAACCTTCCATTTTTAGTAGTATGGCTTCTCATAAAATTTCTATCTATAAATGCACACTCTCAAAAAATATCGTGTACTGAGATAAAATGAAAAGATCCCTTTTGTTTTTTTTCCTCACTACATAAACTAAACAAGTGACTGAGAAAGAAAAGATAAAAGTGAAAGTTCCTCCCAATTCAAAAGAATCTGAAATGATGGTTCTGGGATGCATGCTTACAAAGGTGAATAGCCTCAATGTGGCAGCAGATGCTCTGCAAGCTAAAGACTTTTACTTTACCGAGCACCAAGCAATCTTCGATTGCCTAAAAGGGCTTTTCAAAAGCGACAAACCTGCAGATATTCATCTTGTTGCTGAAGAATTAAAACGTGTTGAAAAACTCGATACCATTGGAGGGGTTGGGTATTTAACAACCCTCGCACAATATGCGGGAACTTCAGCCTACATTGAAGAATATGTTGAGCTGATAAAAGGTAAATCAATTCTTAGGAGAATGATTTATGCCGCTCAAGAAATCGAAAAAAAATCTCTAGAAGAGCCTGGTGATGTTCACGGCGCTCTTGATGATGCTCAAGCAACGTTCTTTGCCATTTCACAAGCCACCAATGCTAAAGCTGGCAAACATATCAAAGACATTCTTTCAGGGGTCATTGCTGAGTCAGGCCTTCCCTATTTAAAAGAATTAGAAGAAAGGCAAGAGACCTACTTAGAAAAGGGAGAAGATGCCCTTACATTCACAGGGATCCCCACAGGATTTGCTGACCTTGATCACATGATCAATGGACTCGCTCCCTCTAACTTGATTATTTTAGCAGGCCGCCCAGGAATGGGTAAAACAGCTTTCGCTTTAAATATTTCGGAAAACATTGCCTTTAAACACCAAATGCCGGTTGGCATTTTTTCCTTAGAAATGAGTGCGGAACAACTTCTTCATCGGATGATTTGTTCTCAATCGGAAGTTGAATCGAGTAAAATTCACACAGGCTCTCTAAACGGCTCCGAGTTTCAACGCGTCGTTGGTACGGTGAACAAAATGCAAAAAGCTCCGATGATCATCGACGACCAGCCTGGCCTAAAAATCACAGATCTCCGTGCCCGTGCTCGCCGCATAAAAGAAGCACATGATATTCAGTTTCTGGTGATCGACTACCTTCAACTTCTATCTGGATCAGGAGGTTATTATGGAAGTGACAATCGGCAAGGAGAAATCTCTGAAATTTCTCGAATGCTTAAACACTTAGCACGTGAACTCAATATTCCTGTCCTTTGTGGTTCTCAGCTTTCACGAAAAGTTGAAGAACGGGTTGGGCATCGACCAATGATGTCTGATCTTCGAGAATCTGGAGCCATTGAACAAGATGCTGATATCGTGATGTTTCTTCTCCGCCGTGAATACTACGATCCTTATGATAAACCAGGTCTTGCGGAAGTCATCGTTGGAAAAAACCGTCATGGTAAAGTCGGAAATATTGACGTTGCTTATCGAAAAGAGTTTGCTCAGTTTGCAAACTATACGTCAACAGATGACAGCTCAATGAAAGATAACTCTGAAGCTTTCGAATCTTTTTCTCCAACTAGTTAGAATTTTCAATTTTCTTTAGTCGTTTGTTGATATTATGGAGTTGCTGGAGTAAAGGCTCTAGCTTTTTTTTCAACCATTCTTTCTATGAAACTTTGATACTCATTCAAAAAGTCAGGATTCTCAAGGTCATCATGAACATCAAGGAGACTTGAAATTGTCACCTCACCTTTCGAATACTTCTCAATTTTGGGGTTGTTGAAAGCTGAAAGATTTTTCGGATAAATTGAGCGGTGAAAAGATAATCTAGACGATGATCTTCTAACTTTCAACAACCCTTGATACTGTCGATTTTGAGATGCCCATCACCGTCTTTTAAAAGACCTCTTCAGAAAAACGGTGTTTGTCTCTTAAACTTATCGTAAATAGGAAGCTCTTTTTTCCTTGCCGTTTTTCCTGTTTTCCTGAGCTGCGGCTTTTGAACTGGCACTCTTTCCCCACTGACATAAACGGAGCTCTTTTGATATCCCTCTATAGGAAGGTAGTCCGGCCCAGAGAGACTCTCTATCTGCTGGCAGTAAACAACTCGACCATAATGAGCTTGATTTGTCTCATCATTCCATCGAACTGGTTTTTTGCTACATCTATGATACCGGCTATTTCTCCAAGAGGTGATCTTTCAAAGAAGAGTCTTTTCAATGCTTGGTTTGTTCTTTTAATTCGTTTTGTGTCATCCTTCATTTTGCGGCTCCTTGTTGTTATTTTTTTGCCATCCTGGCATCTGAAGCCAATATTTTTCAAATCCTAGTTTCGACTACTTTTGGGACATCCTCAAATGAAGGGAAGATAGATAAGGCGGCGGCGATATAAGCAGTGACAACCGGTTCCATGGTTCCATCGTTAAAGGAGGAAACCAAGTGTTAAAAAGTCTCTTAATGAGTTGTAGCAAAGTCGCAAACCATTTTTTTAATGAGATGATAAAAATTTACGAAGAATTTAAGGGTAGACTTGAAACACCAAACACGATGGAATTATTTAAGGGTCTTGGGGCTAGCAAATTCCTGATCTCTTCATAATTTTTAGAGCTGTTTGCTCTAATTCCTCGCGCCCTATAATTGAACCTACATTCACATTCCTTCAAGTGAAGGAAAAACGTGTCGTCGGTTAGGTCATTAAATTTAGCAAGCCTTAACTTTTTGAAAAACTCCAAAAAGACTCTATCCCATTTACGTGAGATTTTCCTCGAGCACATTCATTTTTCAAGTG
>JAUHQH010000165.1 GCA_030408485.1 Candidatus Neptunichlamydia sp.
GAGATGTGTATAAGAGTCAGACTCTATAGATTTTTTTTAGTGAATGTGTTAGATTAGGTGGACATTAATAATTTCTCAACGGGAGAAAGCAATTATGCACTCTAATTTTCACATTCAAGGCTTTCGTTGAGAGCTTCTTTTCACTTTCATCACATATAAGTGGAAAAGGATAAAATGAAACAATGAAGCCTTGGTTAAAAATTTTGGTCGGTCTCGTTTTAGGGATCATTACAGGACTTATCTTGTTCCATCAAGTCGAGATGCAATCGACTTTGGGAAAAACCTGCACAGAGTTTTTAACCCTTGTTGGAAAAGCCTTCATTGATCTTTTAAAGATGCTTGTTGGCTTGATTATCTTTTCCTCACTTGTTGTGGGAATGTGTCACATTAGTGATCCGAAGAAAATGGGGCGCATTGGACTGACAACCATTATCTTTTATGTAGTGACCACCTTGATCGCGATCGCTATTGGTCTTGTGATTGTTTTTGCTATCAGACCAGGGGTGGGACTCAATTTACAGATTCCTAGTGGTCATGGGAGTGGAAGTACTCAGAGCTTAATCGACTTCCTCTTCTCTATTGTTCCTTCGAACCCTTTTGCTTCTTTTGCTGAAGGAAATATTCTTCAAATTATTGTTTTTGGGGCCTTCTTTGCGATAGCGATTAATATGACGGGCGATAAGGGGAAGATTGTTCTGAGTTATATTGAATCGCTCAGTGAGATTATGGCCCGTTTGACGAGTGTGGTGATGAAGTTTGCTCCTTATGGGGTGTTCGCATTGATGGCAACGGCTGTCGGAGTGATTGGATCTAAATTTTTACTTCTTTTCTCAGCGGTTGGCTGCATCTTTATTGCTGCAGTTATTCAGGTAGTGGTTATTTCTACGGTTGCATTGAAATATATGACAAGAGTGGGGGTTGCTCCGTTCTTTAAAGGAATGAAAGATGCGATTGTGGTGGCTTTTACAACAAGTAGTAGTTCAGCGACGCTTCCTGTGTCTATAGAATGTGCTAGAGATCATTTAGGGCTTTCTGCAGATATTTCTGGGTTTGTTCTTTCGCTAGGCTCAACGATTAACATGAATGGAACAGCAATTGGGCAATCGGTCTTAGCGATTTTCATCGCCCAGGCTTATGGAATAGAAGTAGGGTTTACAACGATTGTTATTTTGATGTTTACAACCCTTGTATCGGCAATTGGAACAGCAGGGATTCCTGGAAGTGGTCTTGTTATGCTGTCGATTGTTCTCAGTGCAATGGGTCTACCACTCGAAGGAATTGCTCTTGTTGCTGGAATTGATCGTCTACGCGATATGATTGCAACTGTAGTAAATATTTTAGGAGATGCAGTAGTGGCAGTTTATGTTGCTAAGAAAGAAAATCAAATTGACTTAACCAAGTACCACGAGGTAACCTGGATTGAGTAACTTTTTTTACTTCAGGTGGCAGATCCACCTGACAACTTTATAGGATTTTATATGAAACTTTTTGTAGCCAATATTTCAAGAGAATGCACCGAAGACGAGCTTAATCAAGCTTTTTCGGCATGTGGTGAGGTGAAGAGCCTGAAAATTGTTAAAGACAGAGATACTGGACAGTCTCGAGGATTTGGCTTTGTAGAGATGGGAAACCGTGAAGCAGGGGAGAAAGCGATTCAAGAGCTTCATGAAAAAGAGCTTCATGGACGTGCAATCGTCGTAACAGAAGCTAAAGAGCAAGAAAGACGTGCTCCTAGAGGTGGAGGAAACCCAAGAAGGCTCTAACCTTCTAATGATTTCGGGCGCGTGATTCATTGACGCGCCCTCTTCTTTTTCTATATATTTCAGCCATTCTTCCCTCTTAGGAGGGTCTCTTGTTGAGCTATCTTTCTATATAGATTTCGCGGAATTGTCTCATACATTTAAATGCTTCTAAATAAGATAGTTTATCTTTCATTCTGTCTGTTGGGCATGTGATTTTCATCTTCTAAAGCACATTTTTTTAATAAATCATGAGCTTCTTTCAAGAGTGTCTACAAGATCATAGAGAGGATAATTTGAGGTTTCATTTTTTTTAGTTGTGATCCATTGTATTTCCATGTCATTAATCCCTTTGTCATAATGAACAAGTGCAATACGATCATTAGTAGTTAGTTAGTTAGTTGTATAATGCTATCCCTTCATCCAAATATCAATCCCCCTCTAGCAGTGATTATTTGAGAACACAATTTAGAAGTTATTTTGAAATAAATGACCGTATCAGCTTTTGCAAATCTAGTACATAGAGTTGAGATGGAGCATCCTTCGACAACCCATGCTTTTTCATTAACCATAGCCTCTTGAACTTCCAAAAACTCTTGTTTGTTCCTCTTTATCAAGAGGAATAATTTGATCGACTATTTGAGCTACTTGCTTACGAATATTCATTCTTGTCTTCCATTTTGAAAGCATCCCTTTCTATGAAACCATAGCAAATCTTCTCTTAGAATTCATTCAAAATCCCTCTAGACTATGCTGTGGCAATGTGTACTAGGCTGATTGAAGCAAAAAGGGTGGAATCCTGACAAAAATTCTGACATAATGGTTTTTTGGATGAACAAAAGGATGTAAGTTAGGAGAAGTTTCCTGAAGTAGAGTGAGTTAAAAAATGGGGCAGGTAGGACTTGAACCTACGACCTACGGGTTATGAGTCCGCAGCTCTAACCACTGAGCTACTGCCCCAGAGAAATCCCCAACTATAACATTTAGAGGATTATTTGTAACGGAACGATGTTTGGAATTTTTATCTAGGAAGAGTCTCTTAACTCTTCGGAGGGATCTGTTGCAAGGGAACTCTTCTTTAACTTCCTGTTTAGAGTAGATCTCTTTGATGAAAAGAGGGGTGATAAAGCGAGCCCAAACCACATAGTCACTCTGATGATGAATGGGAGGTGCGAGGTTGGAATGACATTTTTAAAAGAAATCAGGTGATCCCAATGAGAGTGAAACAGAGCCTTAGTCAATAGCATCTGAAATGCATGCAAAGATAACATAATACCATTTATCAAAAATAAAGTTTATTTTTGATAAATGGTATTATTGGACTGAAAAGCTTGAGCAACATCAGGAGTAATAATGCTTGAGAGTAAGTAGAAGGTTTTTATAAAGCTGAAAAAGTATGCTGATCAAGCAAGATCAGTCATGGATAGTATTGCCTCGGATGAGGCAAAAATTTGTCAGCTTGCTCAAGTGTTCATCTTGGCTTCATTTCCTAGGATCTAGGAATACCTCGAGGGAATTATAAGTTTGCTCTTCGCTCAATATCCTTATCAAAAAAAGCTTTGATTTTTCCATGATCTCCTGAAGTGAGCACCTCTTTTAGCTCTTTTGCGACATCGGGATTGTTTTTTGCAAGTTTTTCAACCAATGGAGAAGCTTTTTTGAGCAGTTTTTCCTCTGATAGAGAAGAATCACAACACATCTGGAAAAGCTCATTGAGGGTAAATAAGTTATCTTCAAGTTGTGCAGCTTGATCTTGGAATTTTTTTGTTAAGTTTGACTCTGGTAGGTTTCCCATAAGTAACTCCTAAATGGCTCTTAGTTCTTTTAACATATACACAATCAATAAATTTTTTTGCCGATAATTTCAAGTCCTCTGTATATAAGAATTATGGTTCCTCTATGAAAAAAGAGGACTTTTTAAGTGACTGGTAATGAATATTCGGTATTTAAGACTTATTTTTTTTAGTTTTATATGGGTTGTTGTTCCAATTTCTGGAGCTATTGAGACCTATGATTTTATGGCTGCTGTTCCAACTCGAACCGATGGAGTACCTAAAGAGCACTTGAGCGATGAAGACGATGCTTACCTCGAAGGATACATTCAAGCTCTTGTGAATTCTCACTATTATGAGTTCGATGTCCTTGTCTATGTAGAAAGTGGAGATGTGTATCTTTATAATCTACCAAAGAATGCCTTGATTAAGAATAGTATTATTAACTTTGTCAAAGACCTACCGGAAGTGATATCGGTCACCGAAGTTGATAAATTCCCTGAAAAGAAGCTGGAAAAGATTGAGAAGCGTGAGGTTAAGCCACAAATCAAAGGGATTTGGTTTCCCCAGCAAACAGTTCTTTATCTGCCGATGATTGCCAACCCTATGGAAACGCTCTATTCAGCGGCTTACCACATCGGAGATAATGTAATAGGAACGGAGTCAATTGCAGTTTCTTTAGGGGACAGTTTCCCGATTTTCCGTTGGAGAAATGTTTTTCCATGGCAAGGGGATTTACAAGTCGACATTCAAGCGGGTATCTGGTCGGTTTTTAGAATGGGAATTCACCATAATGGTGAAATTTCTGAACTTGTGAATACAGATTACCTTGTCGGTATTCCGCTAAGCTATGCTTTTGATAAATGGGCATTTCGGCTCCGTGTTTATCACATTTCCTCTCACCTTGGTGATGAGTATATGTATCATAATCCTGGTGTTAAAAGACTTAATCCAAGTATGGAGACCATAGATCTTTTCACTTCTTACCAGATCAACATGAATCTAAGAGTTTATGGGGGCTTTGGCTGGGTTTTTCATAGTGATAAAGCCTATCCGATCAAACCTCCTCTCTATATTGAATGGGGGGGAGAAGTTCGTGTTCTTGGACGAAAGTTTTTCTATCATCGCCTATACGGAGCCCCTTTTTTAGCGGTCTATCTGAGAAATTGGCAAGTCAATGACTGGAACTTTGATGGGACGTATATGATTGGTTATGAAATCAGTAAACTGCAAGGGGTTGGAAGAAAAATGAGAGTCTTTATCGATTATCACCATGGCTATTCAGTCGGTCAATTTTTCAAGGATCGTACCTCGTATACCGGGTTTGGGTTATCCTGGGGATTTTAGATCCGATCAACAATATCTTGAAAAGATGTTAGAATATTTTTATGCTTTAACACCTTTTAGACTCATTTAGAAAAAGATCGGATTCCCATATTGATTCTACCTATTCAACCGAGAAGTGCGACTATTTTTGTAGTAAACATCATAGGAGGAGTTCTGCCCGAGAGCTACTATCACCTGAATAGAGATCAGAGATGCCAGTTATATACCTTAAAAGGAAGAGAGGAATCTATATCATTAATAGCTAATGCATTGGAAGTACATAGATCAACGATCTATCGAGAGATGAATCGAAATAGTGGTGAGTTAGGACTGCTATGAACAAGCTGATAGTAAAGGGAGAGCAAGACGTTGTACCATCTATGATAATATGTAGAATTGGATTTGATCTTTTCGGCTAAAATTGCTTTTTCAATCTTACTAACCAACAAGTGGCTATACGTCGTAAGAGATGTGCTAAGGCAGATTGCATTGGAACACGCACTTGGGCATCATCTACGCGTAAGATGACCAGTGATCATGTTCACATGTTTATCAATAGACAGCATAAGTGGATTAGGAGCAAAAACCTTTGGAAGAGGCAAGGCAGTTTGATTTTCCAATTAAGGTAGAGAGGAAAAACAGACATCAAAAGACTTTTTTCGTATTGCGTTCAATGTGGCTATGAAAGAGAGTTTTTTATTGCAAAGGTCATTGGTTGAGCTCTTCGAGAGTTTAAGTAAAACGTTTCCCCAAGTTATTGACGAGTTTGTGGCGGAAAACCACCAACTGTTTAGCTCATTTACGAAAAAGGAAGCTTGCAAATTAATCTCCTAGAGATAGATAATTCCATCTATATTATGCAAATCTATAGAAATAAAACCTTTGGGAGCATTCTCTTAGTAGGAGGAACATCTATTGGTGCTGGAATGCTTGCCCTTCCCTTAACAACGGGGGCTGGAGGGTTCTTTCCTTCCACCATCTTGTTTTTTATTGTCTTTGCTTTCATGCTCCTCAGTTTATTTTATCTGATGGAAGCAACGTTGATGTCTGATAAGGTCAATGCAAATTTAATAACGATTTGTAAGGAGCGCCTTGGCCCTCTTGGAGAATTTGCTGCATGGCTCTCTTTTTTACTCCTCCTTTACTCAGTCGCAGCGGCTTATTTATCTGGAGGAGGCTCATTAATTGCTGATGTGATTAGTGCTTGTTTTAAATATAATGTTTCGACCAATGTCGGGATCTTCATTTTTCTATTGATATTTGGATTTATTGTGGTTTTTGAAACAAAAGCCGTTGATACAATCAATCGTATTTCCATGGCGGGTTTAATTGTCTCTTTTGTATTACTCTTGATTTTTGTAACGCCTCATGTTGAATGGGAGCACTATAAAGGAGGGAAACCTCAATATCTTTGGACAGCAGTTCCTGTTGTAGTTCTCTCATTTACCTCTCATATTATTGTTCCTAGTTTAAGAAGCTATTTGGATGGAAATATAGCAAAGCTAAAAAAAGCTCTCCTTTTTGGAAGTTTGATCCCTCTGGTGTTTTACTTGGTTTGGGAATTTTTGATTATAGGAATGCTTCCTATAAAGGGAAAGTATGGGCTTGAGAAAATTGGTGGGGCTCCTCATCCAGTTGCAGGTTTGACTGATGCATTGAATGTGATGTTGGGAGTTCCCTGGATTGCGATTGTTGTCGGTCTTTTTTCATTTTTTGCTCTGGTAACCTCGTTTTTTGGAGTAGCCCTTAGCTTATATGACTTTTTGGCAGATGGCTTTAGAATAAAAAAGACAATAAAGGGAAAGGCTATTTTGCTTCTTCTCATGTTTGTTCCTCCTCTTTTATTTGCTCTATTTTATCCTAGTGGCTTTGTTGCTGCTTTGGGATATGCAGGGGTTTTTGTTGCGATTCTTTATGGTCTTTTGCCTGCTTTTATGGTTTGGCACGGAAGGTATATTGAAAAGAAGAAAGAGAAATCTCCCGTTTTTGGAGGAAAAATCTTATTATTGATCATGCTTATGGGATCATTTGCGATTATTTACTTCCAAATTGCAGCAACTCAAGGATGGCTTCCTACGCTGTGAGACCTAGAAAATACTACTATACGATTACTTTACGATCCTAAATCCTTCGGGACAGATTGGTCCTTTTGACCCAATGGCAAGTTTTCCACTAAAAAAGCCTTCATAAATCTCCAACCCTTGATGGGCATTTTGAATGCAGAAAAAGCAATTACTGACCCATTCGGAGCCGATGATTGTTCCAGCATGAATATTAGACTTAAAACGGGAAGAGATTTTTTCTTTCCAATAAGTGGGACTTCCAACAAGAAGTACTGGAGTTGGGGTTACACCTGTCTTTCGACGAGTTTCTTCAAGGGCATATTCAAAATCAGTCCCAATTCCTCCAGTAAGAAAAATGGGAAGGTCTAGGTGAAACTCGGCTTGTCTTTCAACCAACCGATCCAATCGATAGGTCATTTTCGCTTCAACATAAGGATTTTGCTCCTGTTCGTTGACGGCGGAATTTCTGTTAGAGCGAAAATCTAAAATATTGGCACAGGAAAGCATCCCAAGTTCTTTTGCTATACGATTACCAACACTCATCAATCCTGGACCTCCTCCAGTAATAAGAGCTAGAGGTGTTTTTGAATTCAAAAGGTGGTGCTCAAACTCTCCTTTCATCTTAAGTAATCCCTCTAGGAGTTCTTTAATGAGAGGTTCAAAAGTCCCTTCCATTAAATTTGATCCATACACGCCAATCATAGTCGCAGAAATAAAGGTTTCTACTTTTGATAGAGGAACAAACATTCCAGAATTTTTTCCAGGTTTTGGAACATATCGGAGAATTTCATGGGGATGTTCATCAAGCCAAAAAATGGAGATTCCAAACTTTGCTAAATCAAGAAGCATCGAGCGATCTTCGTGTGAAAAAAAATCTCCATGAGAACGAGAAGGTTTATCAAAGTAGATTCCCTTTAAGGATTCATAGACCTGTTCACTGAGAAGCATCCGTTTCATAATGGGTGAGGGGAAAAATCTGGTTAAAAGGATCCCTTGGCTTGTGATGACTCCCTTTTCAATCGCTTCTAAATAGGGGTAGGAAGGTTGAGAGTGCATGTATTTTTCAACCTTTTCAGCTTGTTTTCTAGGGTGGAAAAAACCTGGGAACTCTTCATGTCCTGATTCTGCTTGGATCCAATCACTAGGTTTTAAATTAAGGAGTTGCTTTCCTTTAACAACGAAAGTTGCACATTTATGATGATGAGGAGTCGGTGCTGTTTGAATAGCTCCAAAAAGAACTTTCGGATCTTCAATCGATGCCTGAAGTTGATCACGATCTGAAAAAAAGACATGTTCTCGATAGGGATCAAGTGTATAAAATTCAAGAGGGATTTGTGTGAGTTCTTCAGAACTTTCTCCATAGAGCTCATAAATGTTTCCTGAAGCGGTTGTATCGGGTTGTAAGATGGAAGCAGCCGTATGTTTAACTCCTTTTGGGAGAAGGTCATCTACAACGCGGCCAAAAACTGTTCTGATATGGAGGAGAAGTGTATTAACAATAAGAAGTTGGTTTGAAGTTAAACGTTTTTTATCTTCCCATCTTTGAGCTAAATGAATAAGCTCGCGCACTTTTATTTCAGGATGCTTTAAAGCTTCTGCAAGTACACGAATTAGCCCAGAAACTTTTTCATCATAAGTCTGGACTCCAGGTTTTAAAGGAAGAAAAGCAACCATTCTCCCATCAATTTGCTCAAGTGTCCAGTTTGATTTTCCTTGTTTCTCACCAAGAGAAAGGAGGGGGCGTCCCTCACGGTCAGTCCGTCCGAACATTCTGGATAAATAGATAGGCTCTCTTACGCGGCGCCTCTCATCAGCTGCAAATAGCTTTCCTATATAAGCTTCTGGTGAAAGGGAAGAAAGAAAAAGCATCCCTTCAGGCGAAAGAGAAAAAAGATCTAAAGAAACCTCGCCTCTATGGTGGGATTCAGAAAGCTCAAACTCGATTGTTTGGGCATTGACACCTAATTGCGCAAGAGTACTTTTCAAGTTAAAGAAAACATTCTCTTTCTCAATGGAAAATCCTAAAAAGGCGGGGGAGATATTTTCAATCAACACCTTAGTATGAACCCGTTTCTCATCGATCCGTGTCAATTTGACAATTTTTCCATCCGGTGTGACTAGGTCATGATGTAAAAAAGACAAAGTTGTACTCATAGTTTGTTCTATATCAAAGTTAATACCATTTATCAAATCCAATTCTTACATTATTGTCTCCTCCAGAGGTGGTTGAAAACTCTCGCCTTTAAGGCGAAGAAAAGATTAAACTTGTTGCCATGCGACGTTATAATTTAGGAATGCACATTAAAACAGATTTGAAAGTCCATCCTGTATGGAGTCTCTAGGTACAGAAAGCGAATATTGACCGTGCAGGTGGCTATTGCGTCTTAAGAGATGTGCTAAGACAGATTGTATTGGAACACGCACTTGGGCATCATTACAAGTTAAGATGGTCAGTGATCATGTTCACCTGTTTATCAGCTATAAGTCGATACACAGCATTATAAACAAAGTGGTGCAATGGTTAAAGGGACTATTGAAAGCTGAAAGATTTTCTGGGGAAGGTATTTTGGGGCAGAGGTTATTTAGCTGCGAGCTCAGGAAATATTACAGATGAGGTGATTCAGCTGTCTCTTATACACATCT
>JAUHQH010000166.1 GCA_030408485.1 Candidatus Neptunichlamydia sp.
CAATTGTTTATATTATCATATATCGATACGGATGAGAAAAGAATTTCCGCAGATTATTAGCTACAGTCGTTTCGTTTTCTTGATGAAAGGTTTAACTTTATTCCACTTTTCGCTTATCTCCTCAGTCGCGGCGGTTGTATAATGGGGATTTCTGAGGAATTCAAAAATACCAAAAAAGACTTGTAAAAATGATGATGATGCAAATCGAGCGATCAAAGCTTCAAGAATCGCTATAGGGAATAAAACCGCGCCTTTTTTGTAATGAGAATAACCTGCGGAAAAGGTATTGAAGATCATAGCCAGCTAGTGATGTTCCAATGGCGAGGTGCATCATCTCTACAGAAGGAATTCCTATCTGTGTAAAAACAAGAAGAAGGGAAATCGTAACAATTCCACCACCAATACCCAGGAGTCCTGCTAGAATACCAATTAAACCAAAAGAAATAATCTCAAAAGTCAAAAATGATCCTCACCTGCCAGTTCATCTACTCTACTCAAATTTTTTTTGTTGCAAAATGAGGTGCTATTGATTTACCAATGCATTATGTTAACAAAACTCTATCTTTTGAAGTCTCCACGCATTGAAGTCAAAGCAATTATAACAGTAGTCCTTTTAAAAGAAGTCAAGTTAAGTTTCTTTTTTGATTTCATACTTACCGTCGCTTTATCAAGATTTGGTTTTTCCGATCTGCTGAGAAAAAACTAGAGACAAAGAATCCAAAGGACTGTTGAAAGCTAGAGAGCATTAGCTCCAAGAAAACAATGCAGTCAAATGGTTTTGTGGATTTACGTTGAGAGAAGCAACACCTGACTATACCATCTTTTGCAAACTAAAAAACGCGCCTCGCCTACAAGTCGAGGAAGTTCATTAGGGGTCGATTTGAAATCGACTGTCATCTTGCCTAAGAACTCACCTTCTTGCTCGCCAATGTATGACTGAACCATCTTAATCTGTAATATTTCCTGAGCTCATCGCTAAATAACCTCTGCCTCAGAAAACCTTCTTCAAGTGCGGAAACTCCACCAACATTACTCTCGAGCTAATCCCCTTTTAACCATTGCATCACTTTGCTTATACTGTCTTATCGCGACTTATAGCTGATAAATATGTGTGAACATGATCACTTGGACACCCTTACCTGTGATGATGTCAAGTGCGTGTTCCAATGCAATCTGCCTTAATACATCTCTTAAGATGCAATAGCTCACCTGGGCTCGGTCAATATTCGCTTTCTGTACTTAGGGACCCATACAAGATGGACTTTCAAATCTGTTTTAGTGTGCGCTCCAAATCATAACGTCGCATGGGGACAAGTTTATTTAATCTTTTCTTCGCCTTAAAGCTGAGGGTTTTCAACTATCACCGGACGAGACAATAATATATAGAATTAGATTTGAGATTAAGATCTGGAACAAAAAACTTCCCGGCAATTGTTACTAAGGCAAAGGTTGCAGATATCCAAGCTTGTTATGCAAAATAACAGGGTTGGATCGTCATAGCCTAACTAAAAAGAGCTGTTTTTCTAAGTATTGGTGTCATTTTCAGGAGGCATCATTATAAAAATTTTGATCCTGAGCCAGAATTTTATTTTTTAGTTCATCAGGTATGGGCATGCTTTCTTTTTTCTCTGGACAACAGACTACATGAACAATCTCAACTGTTCCTACTCTTTCTCCCTTTCTAAAAACTTCTGATGCATGAGTAAAGGAAGTTGTTCCAATCTTAGGAAAGGTGAGCATTAACTCCAAGATATCACTCACATGAATAGGCAAAAAGAAGTCGGACTCAGTATGAACAATGGGAAGAAAGTAATGTTTTTCTCTGATCATTTCCCCTATAGAAAACCCTTGAGTGCAAAGAAAATCTTCAAAAGCTTCTAAACCTATCTGCAATTGGTTTGCAAAGTAGAGAACCCCAGTCGCATCGGTATCTTGAACTCTAATCATTCTTTTATATCTATACATGGATGAATCTTTTAACGCCTGGAGAGGCTCGTAA
>JAUHQH010000167.1 GCA_030408485.1 Candidatus Neptunichlamydia sp.
CTCTAAAGCGAATTCCTAAATTCAAAAGAAGAGGGTTGAACGATAGCTTTAGGTTTCCAGAGCCTAAATAAACACATTCAAGTAGAAAATCGTCGAATCGAACTGCCGAAATTAAGGTGGATAGGGTTCCACAAGAGCCAGTCTATAGAAGGAACTATCAAAAATGCCACGATCACAAGATGTACAGGGAAATGGTATATCAGCATACAAGTCGAGCAAGAAGTAAACCAGCAATCTCATCCAGCAGATGGCGCTAGCCGCGTGTCTTTCTAAAGTTTAAATACCTTTCTGCCTACGTTTTGTTCGTAGGCAAAAATTCTTAATCTTGCTATCTTAATTTTCATGTTGAGATATCCAAAAGATCTCCTTACTCTCATCGCTCATTTAAGAAAGATTCCCGGTGTTGGAAAGAAGACGGCCGAACGGTATGCTTTTCACCTTTTAGAATGGGAGGGAAAAGACCTCCATGAATTTGCGGAAGGATTGGCCACACTAAAAGAAAAGGTCCAATCCTGTATGGAATGTGGATGTCTAATGGATGGTGTCCGTTGCACATTTTGCGATCATGATAAGAGAAATCGTTCGATCCTTTGTATTATTGCCAGCCCACGCGATGCTTATGCAATTGAAGAAGCAGGAGATTTTTGCGGAATATACCATGTTCTAGGAGCTCTTCTCTCCCCTTTAGATGGAAAAACTCCTGAAAATTTAAACCTTCCACAATTAGAAGAACGAATACAAAGACTCGAAACAAAAGAAGTCATCTTAGCACTCGATTCAACGCTTGAAGGTGATGCCACATCACTTTTTCTTAAAGAACAACTCTCAAAAATGGGCATTGAAATTTCTCGCTTAGCTTTAGGTCTTCCACTTGGAAGTTCTCTTGAATTTGTCGATGAAGGAACACTTTCACAAGCCTTTTCTGGAAGACAGAAGTTCTAGTTCATTAGTTAATGGGTTGCATTTATTTTTCTTCGTTTTCTATAATCAGTGAACCTAATCGATAACAGGAAAATAGGCGTTCATGAATAAAAAAGTTCTAGTGGCGATAGCCCTTCTTCTCTTTCTAGCAGCACCGATGAAACCTATCTTTGCAGCGCTTCCTTCTTCCGAGGTTTATGAAAATAAACAGGTCAGCAAAATCACCATTGTTATGGAAAACCTACCGCGAGAAGCAACATTTAATCAAGAACGTGTTCTATCAAAGCTCCGCACAAAATCAGGAGATCCCTTCTCTCAATTAACTTTCGACAACGACTTGAAAGCTCTTTCAGATGAATATGACCGCGCCGTTCCTCATCTTGAAACAAGTCAAGGTGAAGTCTACATTACGATTAAGCTTTGGCAAAAGCCGATGATTCGTGCCATTACATGGAGTGGAAATACTAAGGTTAAAACCCGTTCACTCCAACGAGAGCTTGGAATTAAAGCTCATACCGTTTTCAGTCGAGAAGAGTTTAATCGTGCTTTCACTAAGGTGAAAGAGTACTACATGAAAAAAGGCTACTTTGACTCGCAGCTAGACTGTAAGGTCATCCCCTATCGTAATACGAATGAGATCGATATCGAAATCACTGTCCATGAAGGAAATTCCGGACATATCAAAAAGATCTGCTTCAACGGATTTAGCAAAAGAGAAGAGTCTGCCATCCTAAATCTCATGACCACTAAAAAGTATAACTTTTTCACCAGTTGGCTCACGAGCACGGGAAACTACCATGAAGAAGCATTAGAACATGACAAACTCGTGATTGTTAATTATCTTCAAAATGAAGGGTATGCCGATGCTCAGGTCAACATCCAAGTGAAAGAGAGTAAAGGAGGGCGTCTTGAGGTCTACATCAGTGCTAATAAAGGTGAAATCTATAAGTATGGAGAGATTAACATCTCTGGAAATGAACTCTTAACGGAAGAGCAGATCGAACGGGTGATAATTATCAAAGATGGATCTACCTTCTCACCTGAAAAGGTTCGAGATAGTATTGATAATATTAAAGATCTTTACGGAAAAGATGGATATATCGAAACCGATATTAACTACTCCCTTCACCTTTCACGAACAGTTCCTGTTTACAATGTCGATATTAGAATTACTGAAGGGGAACAGTTTAAAATCGGTCTGATCCGCGTTCTTGGAAATGTATCGACCAATAAAAACGTGATCCTTAGAGAATCTCTTCTTGTTCCAGGTGAGGTTTTTGATTCTAGAAGACTTAAAATCACCCAAGTGCGCCTTGAAGCGATGGGATATTTCAAATCTGTCAATGTTTATCCCATTAAAACACCTGAAGATCAAGAACTGGGTGAAAACTACCGTGATGTGGTCATTGAAGTTGAAGAAACCACCACTGGAAACCTCAGTCTTTTCTTTGGCTTTAGTAGTAGCATGAAAAACCTCTTTGGAGGACTCGATTTAGCGGAGAACAACTTCGATCATCGAGGTCTCAGAAACTTCTGGAAAGGACTTTCAAATCTACGTGGTGCTGGAGAATATGCCCATGCACGGGTCCAAATTGGTAAAAAGCAACAAAGCTATACAGTCGCTTGGATGGATCCTTATTTCAGAGACTCGCTCTGGCGCTTTGGAGTCGATCTCAATTACTCAAAAACGGGGATTCAATCTGACAACTATCGTGTGAAATCGTTTGGAGGGTCGCTCTTTGGAAGTTATCCTCTGACCTCTTATTGGACCTACGGCTGGAAATTTCGTGTGAGAAACTCGGATACCTATATTCTTAAGGGTAAAAAGGATAAATTTGACTATAAAGAAGCTCAAAAAGACCTTGAAAACAATGGTTCGGTAACGGGTCTTAGTAGCTCGTTTTCTTTTGATTCGATCGATAATGCCTATAAGCCTCATAAGGGATTCCGCTCCTATGTAGAACTAGAGCTTGCGGGAGTCAGACGCCTTGCGAGAGTCAGACCCAATGATAAGAAAAAACATAGGATATTCCCCTTTTTCAAATTTGCTTATTTGAATAACTATTACTACCCGATTTGGTCCAAAGGAACTTTAAAACTTAAGTGGGAATTCCGTTTTGCCTGCCCGTTTGGTAATGGACAACCAGATCTTCTCCCCCTTAACGAACGTTATTTCTTAGGAGGTGAAACAACGGTTAGAGGTTATAGGCCTTATATTTTAGGTCCTCACTATAGAGCGTCAACTTTAATACATGGTGAAAAAGGACCTGAAAAAAGCGACCCGAAAGGGGGTATTTCATCAACCCTCCTCTCTATCGAATATAATCAAACTATTTTTAAAATGTTGGACCTTTTCACCTTTATTGATGGAGGATCGATTTCTAGTAAATATTTTGATATTCCCGACTTGAGAATGTCTTGCGGTGCAGGAGCACGCATTGAACTGGGTAATCGCCTTCCCATCACACTTGGGTTAGGTTATCCCATTAATCCTAAAAAACGCTTTACAGGTTACAAAGAAAATAAAGATGGAACACCCATCCTAAATTCTAATGGAAACCAAAAAAAGAAGTACACGAAGAAAAAAGATAAGAAAATATTTTTTATCTCCATGGAAGGACAATTTTAGTCCCATTAATTCCCAAGTTTGCTATGATTAAACGGAAATATAAAAAATATTTTAAGGAGAATACTCATGAAAAAACGACAAATCTTCATTTTACTCACTACCCTCTTCTGTCTATCCTCTTTCAAAAGTTTTACTGAGGAAATTTCTTATGGAATTGTCAATTATGGAAACTGTGTCATTAACTCTAAATACGGAAAACAAGAGCAAGAGTCATTTGAAAAGCTTCGTGAGCAAATGACCAAATTAATGACTGATATTGAAAAACAACTCAATAACATCGCCATTAAATTCCAAGATCCTGAGTTTATCGATAGCCTTTCTCCTGAAGCTGAGCAAGAAATGAAGGCACGCTTTAACTCTCTAAATGAAGAGCTGAATCGGTACCAAAATCAATATATGCAGGTCATGCAGCAAGCAAATATGAAGCTCATGCAAACCATGAACAATCATATTTCAAAGGCTTCGGAAACAATTGCTAAAAAGAAAAAAATCCCCATAGTTGTTAAAGAAGAGGCTTGCTTCTTCTACAATCCATCGTTTGACATCACAACCTCTATCATTGAGCAAATGGATAAAAGCTATACTAAAGAGTCCAAGACTGCTGTAGCTCAAGCGAAAAAATAGGACAATCTTTAATGGCTAAAGCATTTTCATTATATAAACTCTCGGAGCTCACCGAAACAGAGCTTGTTGGTAATCCAGATCTGGAAATCTCAAGCGTTGGTAATTTAGAATCGGCATCTGAAAAAGATGCCTCTTTTTTAGCAAATTCCAAATACAATGAAGCAATGAAGCAGTCAAAAGCAGGTGTCATCTGCATCGACCGTAAAACCGCTCTCATTGAGGGAAAAAACTTCTTAATTTCTGATAATCCTTCACGAACCTTCCAGCTTATTGCAGAAAAGATCATCGCTTCAACGCATCAAGCTTCTGCTTTTAAGGGAATTCACCCAACAGCTATTGTGCATGAATCCGCAAAAATAGGGAAAAATGTCACCATTAGTCCCCATGCTGTGATTGATGCTTATACAGAAGTAGGTGAGGGATCGCAGATTTACCCCAACGTTTACATAGGCGTCGGAGCAAAAATTGGAGAAAACTGCACTCTTTATTCCAATAGTACAGTGAGAGAGCGATGCATTTTAGGAAACCGTGTCATTCTTCAGCCAGGAGCGGTGATTGGATCGTGTGGCTATGGATACACCACTGATCCTAAAACTGGGCGACATACCAAGCTTGAACAACTTGGAAATGTTGTTTTAGAAGATGACGTTGAAATCGGTGCGAATACAACGATTGACCGAGCCCGTTTTAAAGAAACCCTAATCAGAAAAGGGACAAAGCTCGATAATCTTGTCCAAGTCGCTCATAATGTAGAGCTCGGAAAAAATAACATTATTGTTTCTCAAACAGGAATCGCTGGTTCTTCAAAACTTGGAAACAATGTCTCTCTTGGAGGGCAAGCAGGAGTTGTGGGCCATGTTTCCATTACTGATAATGTAAAGGTTGCAACGCGTGGCGGCATCAGCAAGTCAATAACAGAATCGGGAATCTATGGCGGAAACCCTGCTTCTCCCATGCCTGAATTTAATAAACGACAAGTTCTTCTTAGAAAGATTGGAATGTTCGTTAAAGATCTAGCTAATCTCAAAAAACGTGTTGATATATTAGATAGTACTATAAAAAAAATATCCTAATCTTCTGTTTTTTATTCTCTTAATCTGTTACCTTTAAGAGGGAGTTATCCTGTGAGGTAGTGGGCCTATGATCACCATCTACGATAAGGGTGAGCATGACGAAGAATTCATCGAAATCTCTGAACCTAAAGAGGGGTGCTGGATTCATATCGAAGATGCAACCACCAATGACATCAATCAGATCAGTAAACTGATCGATATTGAGTATACAGATATGTATGATGCCTTGGATCGGTATGAAATCCCCCGTGTCGAAAGAGTGGATGAAACGGTCTTAATCTTTACACGTCACCCCATTGATCCTGAAGCAGGCCTTTATACAACCACCTTTACCATTATTCTCACCAATGACTACTTTATCACGATTTGCCCTCAAAAAAGCCAAATCGTCCAAAACTTCATTTCACAAAAACCCAAACTCAGCACCTCCCAAAAGTCAAAATTCCTGATCTATATCCTCCTAAAAATTACCCAGGAATACACCCTTCAAATTAAGAAGATCCGGACAACAGTCCTTAAACAAGAAAAAAAGATGTCTTATGTTGATAGCAAAGATATCACCAACCTAACTGCAAACGAAGAAGTCTTGAATCAGTATCTCTCCTCCCTCGTTCCCATCCGAAGTGTCTTGGAATCGATTACTTCTGGCCGGTACACCCTTCTTTATGAAAAGGATCAAGATCTATTAGAAGACCTTTTGAATGCCAGTATGCAGTCAGAAAATCTCTGCTCGATCAACCTTAGAAGTATTCGAAGTCTCCGTGACTCGTACCAGATTATTTTTACCAATCAATTGAACAAGACGATTAAGCTTTTAACAGCTTTAACAATCATCCTTAGTATTCCAACGATGATCGCCTCTCTTTATGGAATGAACGTCGGGCTTCCCATTGCAAACCTTAAGCACGCCTTTTCAATCATTTTGATCATCATCATCGTCCTATCGATCTTTTCCCTCTTTATCTTCCAAAGGAAAAAATGGCTTTAGACTTTCGGAATCACCTAAATTTCGCCGTAAAGCCCTTTCCTGAAGGTGGAGGATTATAAGGCGATTTCTATCATGCTGGAGTTTGTTGGCTTTCAATGTATTTTCTCATAGTTATCCTATAGTGGCTTCCACCACAACTTCCAGAGAAGTAGCTTGGAGACCAAAGAGCATTCCACCAAAAATATTCCGAAAGATCATCAAAAGATTTCCTTAACTAATGTATTAGAAGATGAACATGACCCTTTTCACCATCGAATTCTATTAGCACTGAATCATCTCATCTGTAATATTTCCTGAGCTCACCGCTAAATAAAATAACCTCTGCCCCAAAAATGCCTTATCCAGAAAACCTTCTTCAAGCGTAGAGACTCCAGCAACATTACTCTCGAGCTAATTCCTTTTAACCATTGCATCACTTTGCTTATGCTGTGTATAGACTTATAGCTGATAAACACATGAACATGACCACTATTCACCTTACCTGTAATGATGTCAAGTGTGTATTCCAATGCAATTTGCCTTAGCGCACATCTCTTAAGACGTATAGCCACCTGCCTGGTCAACATTCGCTTCCTATACTTTAGGGACCCATAATCGAAGAATGAGATAATCAAGATGGACTTTCAAATCTGTTTCAATTTAAAGGCAAGGGTTTGCAACCATCCCCAGAGGGGGCAATAATTTTAAAAGAGCTTTTGGGTGAGAAACATTATTTAATGTTCCACCGTTATTGAGTGTATAAACTTTAATCGGATGAACTTTTTCAGTGAGGCTAGTTAAACTATCTGACTGAATAACAATGAAATCTACCTCATGAAGCGAAGAGAGAAGAGAAAGGAAATCTTGATCGGGGTCAGAATCGATCAAATAAATCATAAGTCTTTCATCAGCTGCCTGTTTAGAAATTTTTTGAATATGGGAAAAAAGACCGCTTGAAACCCCTTCTTCGGTATTGATCCCAAGAATTGTCAATTTTTTTCCCTTTAATGCTTGCTCAAGAGCAAATAGATGATTTTCATCGAATATTTTGCTGCTCACATTTGTCTCTAAGAGACGTTCAGCAAGTTCTGAAAGAGAAACACGGACACACCCCAGACGCTCAATTGCAATTCCTGCGGCAACATTAGAAAGTTCCAGTCCTTCCTCAAGGGAAAGTCCTGAGGCAAAAGTCATGGTTGTCATCGCTAAAACAGTATCTCCAGCTCCAGTCACATCTTTCACTTCTTTAGACTTCACAGGAAAATCGAAGCGGCGATAATTTCTTTTAAAAAGAGAGATTCCTTTTTCTGAGCGGGTCACCATAATCATTTCCGAAGCGGTTTGAGAAAGAAGTGAATCACCGATTGCATCGAGATTCGAATCACTCGGAAGTTGTGAAGCAGCGACTGCTTCTTTATAATTAGGCTTAATCATCGTTGCTCCCCGATATTTAGAGAAATCATCTCCTTTGGGATCAACAATCGTAGGAATCTCTTGCTCTCTAGCTAAATCAATAACCACTTGCAACAGTGATTTCGAAAGAAATCCTTTAGCATAATCTGAAATTGCAATCACTTCGATCTGGTGCACTATTTCAGCAATACAAGCAATCACTTTTTCTTCTATTTCAGAAGAGAGAGGGGTAATGCACTCTTGATCAACACGAATCAGTTGTTGAGCATCAGCAATCAGACGGTTTTTTAGAGGAGTACTAATCCCCTTTTGGATAAAAAGACCTGAAGTATCGACCTCTTCTTTTTCAAGAAGCTGCTTAAGACGCAATCCCTCCTTATCATCTCCAATACGACCCACTGCAACGACATCTGCTCCTAAGGCTTTAAGATTGAGAACAACATTTCCTGTCCCTCCGGGAAGATCTTCTATTTTTTGGACATGGAGGATAGGGACTGGAGCCTCAGGAGAAATCCTTTGGACTCGTCCTGTTGTATAGGTATCAAGCATGAAATCGCCAAGCACCAATACCTTAGCAGGTTTCAAGCAACTAAATGAGCTGAAAAGTTCTACCATCTTGCGTCCTTAACGATGTAGTTTTTAACGTAGTCTTCGATTGCACTATCAAAGGTATAGTCATTACTGAATGATAGATTCTTTTCTTTGATCGCATTGTGAAATTTATTCATGTCAGCACAGGTATAGTTCTGATACTTCCCTAAAAGGTCCTCAGCCATTGGGACATATTCGATATTTTCTGGCTCTCCTAAAGCTTTAAAGACATTTTTGGCCATTGCGTTCCATGTATTTGCTTGCCCACTGCCCACATTAAAAAGACCATAAATATCATGATCAAGAAAGAATGTCGTCATTTTAACAGCATCTTTTACATAGTAAAAGTCACGACACTGATCCCCATCACCATATTTCTCAGGTTCTGAAGACTTAAACAGATGAATTTTTCCTGTTTTTTGAATTTGATCGACCATATGCATGACCATCGATCCCATCCGCCCTTTATGGTATTCATTCGGGCCAAAGATATTGAAGTATTTGAGTCCTACGACTCTATTTAAAACACCTTGTTCCTGAAGCCACTTATCAAACATCTGCTTTGAGAATCCATAAATGTTTAAGGGAATTAAGCTGTCAAGCTTTGATTCATCATCTACAAATCCTAGTGAGCCATCTCCATAAGTCGCTGCTGATGATGCATAAATAAAGCGATGATCATTTTCTAAAGCATATTCTGCAAGCTTCACTGAAAACCGGTAGTTGGTTTTCATAAAGTAGTCTCCATCGGTTTCTACTGTGCTTGAGCAGGCGCCTAGATGAACAAAAGCTTCCACTTTTTGCTCATGTCCTTCTAAGAAATCAAAAATTTCATCACGTGAAATAAAATCAATAAATCTTTTGTTACGAAGGTTCGTCCACTTGATCGATTGACGGTAGTCATCGACAAGTAAAAGATTGTTATACCCCTTCTCATTAAGATGATGAACAACTCCCGAACCAATAAATCCGGCAGCACCTGTTATAATTATAAGCTGACCATCATAAAGTTTTGTATTCATCACCCTCGATGGTCTCATATCATCAACTATTTGTCACGTCGAACCTATCTCTGTTCCTATTTATACCATTTATTTTTTGAACCTGAGCTTTCATGTAAGAAAGTCCTCAAATCGACCAACTGGGTCGAAATTGCAATGGTGATCAAACAATCATGTGCCACTTTTGAATCCGTTCTTCATAAGCAAAGTTTTTTTCTTCCTATAAGGCTTTTCTAAAAATACACTCCCCCCACTTTCTGCCCGCTTACTCG
>JAUHQH010000168.1 GCA_030408485.1 Candidatus Neptunichlamydia sp.
GATGATAAATCCGATTATAGAGGTTCAAAAAACCATTATCTCTTTTCATTAATAGGAAATTGACTTATCATAAGCGGAGTCGCAGTCTCTTAATCAAATATTAAAGATGGAATCAGAAAAAAAACCTAGATTTGAATCTGAAGCTTTGAATTCTTTTAAAGAATCCTTTGATAAGGAAAAAGAAGTCGAAGAAAAGGTTGCAAAAGCCCTTGAGTTTATGGAAACCCTTTTATCAGATTTTGAAAAAGGATCTTTCAAAGATTTCTGGGATGTAAAAAACCTTGTTGGACCTCTTTTCAAAGAAAAAATGAATCCAATAAAGAGAAATCATTTGTGGAGTCAGTATGCTGAACTTGGGGGTGAAGCGCGTCGTTTAAAAGAAATCAAGGATGAACAGGCAGCCTTTTCAGTCGAGCAGGTTGAACTTGCAATCGAGGCATTGGAAGCAGATGTTAGTCATTATGACCGCTTAGTTAAACAAATAATCCCATTAGATTTCCCTGAAGGACTTAAGAAGCTTTCCTTTAATAAAGAAAAGTATCACTCAATTCAAAGAGAGCTTCAGCTGTTAAAAACATTGATTTCTCGTCTAGACGCACTTCGCAAAGAAATTCTCTCAATTGATATGCGGATTAGTCATAAAAACAAGATCTTAAAGCGTCTGTCTAAATTAGGGGATGAAGTCTTTCCAAAAAGGAAGGAATTGATCAAGAAAGTCAGTGAATCTTTTATTGCTGATGTCGAAGCTTTTGTTAAAAATCGCTTTCCTGAGGGAAAGGATAGATTTGGCGCTCCATACTATGTAATCCGAGACGAAATTAAAAGTTTTCAAGGATTTGCAAAACTTCTTACTCTTAATACCCAAAGTTTTACCAAAACACGAAAAGCCCTGAGTGAATGTTGGGATAAGATTAAAGAAAAAGAGAAAGAACGACGCGCAGAAATGGGTGAGCGTTCTGAAGAGCATAAGAAAAACTTTGAAGATCTCCTTCCGAAAATTGAAGCTTTTGAAGCTTTTTGTTTACAAAAAGAAAACCAAGAGAGAAGCAAAATCCTAGAGCAATCGAATGCAATTCAAGATAAGATGAAAAAAGTGGCTTTGGGTCGAGAACACGTAAAAATCTTAAAAGATCGCATTCAGAAAGCTCGTGGTGGAGCTTTGGGTAAGGTACAAGCAAAAATTGAAGAAAGAAAGCATGCTGCGAAAAAAGAGATCAGTGACCTTAAAGAAAAGCTTGAGAACCTGATCAAAGGTGAAAGTTCTACTGCTCTTGAAGACCTTGAAAAAGGGGAGTCAGAGCTTAAAGAGATCTATGAAAGGCTCAATCTTTCTACTATGGAAGTCCATCTATTTGAACGAGAATTTGCTGACCTAAAAAGCTTTATTTTTAATAGAAAAGAAAGTGTTGTTAGTGTTGAAGAATTAGAAGAGCTTTATGATCAACGATCTGCTCATGCTGAGGTCATCAAAAAGCAGATGGAAGAATACCGGAAAGAAATGAGTGGTTCGAACCTTGACTTTGAAAAAGCGATGACCTACCGTGAGCTTTATGATAGCGCCAAGATTCATCTTGATAACGAGATGGAAGCGCTTGAAAATCTTGAAGAAAAATTGATCTAACCTATCTTTGAAGTTTTGAAACAAATAAGTGCTTTTGATCTAGACCACACATTGGTCTCCTCCAACTCCAGTCTCCTCTTCTATCGCTACCTTATTTCCAAAGGATTTTACCGTCGGATTTCGCTGATTCGGACAGCTCTTTACTCTTTGCATCATCGCTTCATGAATCTTTCTTTAATAGCACTCCACGAAAAAGTTTTTGAGCGTTTTTTAAAGGGAGCTCCTTTCAACCTTGTTCAAGAAGAGGTCGCGCAGTTCTTAAAGAGAGATTTTTATCGTTTTCTCTATTATCCTACTTTTGAACGCCTCCGTCGTGCTCAACATCAAGGGGACCATACTGTCATTCTTTCTAATGCTCCTTCATTCATTGTTGGCCCCATTGCTGAGTATTTAGAAGTAAGTGAGTGGCGTTCCTCACACTATACCGTGAACGAGGAAGGTAACTTTGAATCTGTTGAATCCGTTCTTTTAGGAGAAGGAAAAGCCGAGTGCATAGATCAGATGACAAAGAGTCTTAAAGTTGCTAGAGAACAAGTGACAGCTTATTCAGATAGCGATCTCGATTTACCCTTTCTCCATTCTGCGGGAACCCCCATTGCTGCCAACCCCAACCTCAAACTTTTAAAAGTTTCTCAGAAAAACTATTGGGAAATCATCTAAAATAGTGGATAATGGAAGCTATGACAGCGAGGAAAATAGGTTTTTTTGGTGGAAGCTTTGACCCTGTCCATCTTGGGCATATTAATCTAGCCGTAAGGATTCTTGAAAAAGAGCTTGTTGATAAGATCCTTTTTTGTCCGGCGAATGTTTCTCCGACAAAAGGGGAGATCCCTCCTACTGCTGAACCCAAGCATCGGATGAATATGCTACAACTTGCGCTTGAAGATGTTCCTGGTTGTGACCCCTATGATGAAGAAATTTCTCGCCCCCCACCTTCCTATACCATCGATACGATTAAGGAGTTGAATGGCGAGGTCCGTTTGATTGTTGCTGAAGATACTGCTTATGGATTTGGTCAGTGGAAAGAGATTGACCATCTTTTAGAAACTGCTTCACCTATTATTGGAGTACGCCATGGATTTAATAGAGAGAAATTGAACGCGCTCCCTGAAAAAATAAAATTGAAAGTTGAAGCAGGGCTGGTAGAAATTCCTGCAATGGACATTAGCAGCACAGAAATTCGGAATAGGTTCAAAAAAAGGCTTTATTGTGGTCATCTTCTGCAGGGAAAAGTGCTAGACTACATGCATCAAAATATTATATACTAATCCCCAT
>JAUHQH010000169.1 GCA_030408485.1 Candidatus Neptunichlamydia sp.
AAGAAGCTAAGATAAGAAAAGACCGTCTACCGAATCGCTGCTTTGAAAACGGAGAGGGTATAGTTCAATCGTATTGTCATCCGCGAAATGGTTTTATTTATTGATCAGCCAAATCAGGTTCGATCTCTTTGTTCTAGGCAAATTGAATCGAAGAGGACGAGGGAACACACTAAAGCCTCTATTTCACTACGGATATCTATTGGGGCTGGATCAATCTGCTTTCTCCAAACATGATAGGTATAAGAAATGCAACACATTTTGAGAGCGATGTCAAAATGTTACCATCTCTGTGGTAAGAGGAGTTCCTAAGATTAGAGGAGGGCTCCGTGGTATTCAAGAAACCAATCGGTAAATTGCTCGATACCAGATGCTAAAGAAGTTTTAGGCGTAAACACAAGCTCTTTTTGGGCTTTTGAAATGTCGGCATATGTTGTTGTCACATCTCCTGCTTGCATGGGCTTATAATCGATAATTGCTTTTTTCCCGAGTGCCGATTCAAGAAGCGTGATCAGGTTCATTAAGGATTCCGGGCGGTGGTTTCCAAGATTATAGATTTCAAAACCATTGCAGTGGTCGATTGCTGCTGAGGTTCCCTCGATAATATCATCGATATAGGTAAAGTCTCGTTCCATTTTTCCATGATTAAAAACAGGAATAGGCTTTCCATTAAGAATCTTTTCAGAGAAAGAAAAGTAAGCCATATCAGGGCGTCCCCATGGGCCATAGACTGTGAAGAAACGAAGACCCGTCATGGGGATCTGGTATAGGTGGTGGTAACTCTTAGCAAGAAGTTCTCCCGATTTTTTTGTCGCTGCATAAAGGCTAACTGGAGAATCAGTCGGATCGGTTTCTGAAAAAGGAATTTTTATATTGCCTCCATAAACGGAAGAGGAAGATGCAAAGATGAGTTTTACTTGCGTAGAGCGCGCTAACTCTAAAACAGAAAGGAAACCTGTTAAATTGGAGTCAGCATAAGGGATGGGATGGGTAATGGAATAACGGATGCCTGCTTGTGCTGCTAAATGAACAATATGAGTGATTCTTTTTTCCTTAAGAAGAGGGGCGATTTTTTGAATCTCTTGAATATCAAGCGGAATTACTTCGACTCCCAATCTTTTCAATTTATCAGCGCGAGATTTTTTTAACTCGGGTGTATAATAGTCATTGAAATTATCACACCCAATCACATAATCTCCTTTTTTAATTAGAAAAGAAGCTAAATGAAAGCCTATAAAGCCGACAATGCCGGTAATTAGAACCTTTTTTTTGGTTTCCATAATATGATGGTAGCATGAAAATAATTAGGATTCTACTCGTATTAGTCCTTGTTATTGCCCTTTCAGGGTGCTCGAATACCCCCTTTAAAAGGAGTGAGGTTGTAGGAACCGATGAATTTGTCATTGATTCATACAAAATAAAAGAGGGTAAGCTCTCGATTCTAGAGATGGAAGGCTGTCCTTTAGAGATACTAGATCCAGAACTTTTAAAAGAATATACAAATACTGTTGATAATGGGGATGTATTAAAAATTGCCCTTTTTCATGCATCTAGAGGGGATTTATCTGGAGCCGTACGATCTATTGGTGAAACGATAGGCTATACTGTTACTGATGGAGAAATTACTCTTCCAGATATTCCACCTATTGAAGTAAAAGGATTGAAATTATCAGAGGCCCGAGACCGTATTCAAAAAGCTTATGATCGTGAAATTGATGGGCTCGAAGTCTTTATTGCCTATCAAAAACGGAATGTGAAAAAAATTGAGCTTGCCGGAATGGTCAGTCAATCTTCTATTCCTGTAAATGGGAAAAAACGTCTTTTTGAAGTTCTTGCTGAAGCAAAAGTTCCCACCAATGCGAACTTTTTTAAGAGTTATCTTGTGCGGGATGGAAAACCTCTTCCCGTTGATATGCACCGATTAATAAAAGAGGGCGACATGTCTCAAAATGTTGTCATGTGTGGCGGAGATAAAATCTATATTGCAGAGAGTTCAGCGACAACGATCATGGTGATGGGAGAAGTAAGAAAAGAAGGTGTTTTTGATCTTCCTTCTGGTTCAATGCCCCTACGCGAGGCTCTTGCCCTGGCCGGAGGGATTCCTTATACGGGAGATAAAGGGGTGATTCAGGTCATTCGAGGGAATATCCTCCGCCCCAAAATTTATACCTTGAATTGGAAACATGTGATGCGGTTGCCCACCTCAAGCATGCTTTTAATGCCAGGGGATATCGTTTATGTTGCTGCAACCTCGATTACAGAGTGGAATCGCTTTATCCAACAAATTCTCCCCACACTGACCAGTATTGAACTCTTTAGAAAAGGTGCTTCAGGAGTAATTGCAATTCAATGACAAACAATGCAAATTTTATCCTCTTTTCAGATATCAAGCGGCTTTTCATCCGTCACTTTAGAGTTGTAGCTTTAGGAGCCCTTTTATTTGGGGGAATAGGATTCTGGGCCAGGACTCAGGTTCCTGTCCAACATGAGGTAAAAGCCACATTTAAAGATGGGGGCAAGATAACCACTTCACAAGTGGGGATCTTTGAAAACTTATTAAAAAACATGAGTATTGGAGGAGAAAGACAAGGCGATGTTCTAATGACTTCATCACTTGTTCTTAAGCCAGTTATTGAAAAGTTAGGGCTACAGGCAGTCATTCGTGAATCGAAATGGAAAAAAAGAAAGGTGCATTTTTTTGAGGCGCTCCGTGCGGAAAAGAGAAAACCTCTTGAGAAGTGCAGTTCTTTTGCTTTTGAAAATATTTCCTATTTAGGGACTTTACCAAAGTCCTATCGCCTCTATTTTTTTACAAATGATACTTTTGAGCTTAGAGATGAGAAAGAACAGGCTTTACTTAAAGGGGAAGTGGGGGAAAAGATCGTTTTAGATCAGGTTGCATTTACGATAAAAGCGATTCCTGATGACATCAAGCTGCGTACTTTCTATCCCCTTACAATACACCCCCTTCAAGAAGTCGTCTTATCTCTGAGATCTCAAATCGATGTCATCCACAATACTTCAACTCCAGGTGTTCTAGAGCTGACATTTTTTCATTCAGATCTCTTTTTTGGAAAGGAATTTCTTAACTTGATCATGCAAGAGTATCAGAAATATTTAACCCTAGAAAGTGAAAGAATTTCTGAAGGACAGATTGCTTATCTTGAAAAAAGACGTGATGAGCTTTGTACGAAAATGAATGAGCACCTTCAGTCTCATGTTACTTATTTAAAAAAGAATATTCGGGAAAAAGGATTACTAACATTAGGGCAGCATCTTCCCATTTTTCAAGAACGGAAGATTAATTTTTCAAAAAACTTAATGGAGCTCAAGCTAAAAAGGGGAAAATTAGAAAATGGGGAAACCATTGATCTAGGTCAAGGAATAGGAGCATTGCAAGCGAATTTACATGAAATGCTAAAAGAGAGAGATGAGCTTTCCTTAGCCCTTTTTAAAATGCCTGCAGAACGAAATGACATTGCTACTCATCTTCATAAACTTGATCGGATAGAAAGAGAAAAACTCCGGGTTCAAACAGGGATCGATGCATTTTTTGCAAACCTTTTAAAGCCTCTTCAAGATGAGCAGCGCATGCTATTAACAACGACTGAAAGTGGTACCATTTTTTTACCAGAATTAGTTGAGCTTAAAAAAATTGAAGAAGAAAAAAAAGAGTTAGTCGCTTTAGCAAGAGTGAGACTCCATCCCAATCTAACAAAAACCTATTTGGAAAATAATCTTCGTCTCCTTTCTTTGCAGGAAGAGGTGTTGAAAAAACGTCTTTTATCTGGGGTGACTAAAAGAGGAGAATATCAGGGGATTGATATTCAAACTGCACGGAAGCTTCTTCTGGATTACCTCCATAAAAGAGATGATCTTCTCTATAAATATAGTCAAATGGGATTTGGAAAAAAGCAACTTGAAAAAGAAGATATCGAGCATATCTCTCTTGCCGAAATATTTCCCGATGTGGTGAGCCAAGGACTTGTTCGAAAGCTTGGAGAAATGACTCAAAGTTTACGAAAGAAAAAGACTCTGACAGAAAGAGAAATTGAAAGATTGGAGAAAAAGTTTGTTTCTAAAAAAGAAGACTTGATCTTTCATATGAAAGGGACAATGGATTTAACCCTTTTAGAAAAAGAAAGGGTTGAGCAGCGGATCCATGCTGTCCAAATCGCAATTCTAGATTTAATTGGGCAAGAAATTGCCTTGATAGAAAGACAGATCGGAGACCGGATCGATGAAAAGCTTCGATTTCTGGATCAAGAAGAGGCGCTGATTCAAGGAGAATTAGAGCGTCTTAAAAATGAAATGGAAGAAATTCCTGATCGATGGCTTCTAGAAAAAGAGCTTGCTTTCAGTACGGATATGAATCAAGGCATGCTTGAAGCTCTAGTCCAACTGGTCGAGTCAAAGAGCATTGAGAATAACTTATCGATGATAGAATCTAAACCGATCAATACTGCTTATGCCTCTTTTATTCCGAAAAGTCCTTTGCTAAAGGTTTTTGGGTTTGTCGGTGCATTCATTGGTGGTTTGGTTGTTTTTGCGGGATATTTTATTGCAGCCCTTGATAAGGGATTCCCCATTGGATTGAAGAATCTTGCCGCACGTGGAAGAAAAGTTATTGGAACTCTAAGAAACAACCCTGAAAAAGACGTAGAGATTTTCCGGAAACTATCACTTATTCTTCATCAGCAAAACCATTTTCCTTTAATTGTCACCCTTATTCTTGGCAAAAGAGAGGATTATAGCTCCTCTTTTGCAGATCTTCTTGCTAAAGAGGGAAAACGTCTTTTGCTGATGGATTTGAATTTTTTGAAAAAGATTAAGCAAGAAGATCTTCCAGGGCTCATTCACCATTTAGAAGGGGAAGTAAAAAGGCCAATCATAAGGAAAAAAAGCTTTGGAGACACCATCCCCTTTGGAGGAAATTCCCCCTATGCTCAAGAGCTGTTAAAAAGTCCAAAGTTTGACAAATTTTTAGGGGGAATGAAACAAAATTATGATATTGTTCTTTTGCTTCTCAATGAAGAAGCAAAACAAGCTCTTCCCAAACACTTTTTTGTGCAAAGTGATGTGATTGTTCTTCGACTCAATGAAAACTCATACGATGAGCTGGTTCCTTATTTGAATTGGGAAGATAAAGGGCATGCTCTTGCTTTTCTCGACTAAATGATGCTGCAAAAAGAGCTGAAAAGATGAAAAACATCAGGCGCCCTGAGGTATAGGTCCATAGAAAATGATCGACAAGTCCTAACATTAAAAATGTGAAAAAGATCGAGCCTAAAGCAAGCCTTAATGGTGTCACCTCTCTTTTTCTTATCAGTAGTAGGATCGAAAGAATAAAAAGAAAAAATAGGATGAGTCCAAGGGCTCCTGTTTCAGAAGCAATTTGTAAGTAGATATTATGAGCGAGTGCTCCTGTAGCATTGGCTCCTTCAAAAAAAGGGTGGACCGTTTCATAAGGGAAAAGGGAATAACCATTAAACCCAATGCCTAATATAGGGTGGGAAATAAAAAGCATTAGAGCTAAATGATAATAAAGAAGACGTCCACTATCAGAACCACTTGTAATCCCATTATAATTAATAAAACCCCCTCTTGCGATCAGTTGCTCAAATAACACGAATAGGGCTAGGAAAAATCCTGCACTAATAAGTAGAGTCAGGAGATAAAAGCCTTTTCGCTCCTTTTCAGAAAATATCTTCCTTTTTACAAAACCTATGATGAAGAAAGCAGAGGTTCCTATCATCCATGCAAAAATCGGACCTCTTGAAAAAGTGAGTCCTAAAGTAATGATTTGGAGTGGGATTAAAAAAAATAAAGCAATCTTATACCCTTTTTTTGTCGTTGTAATAAAGAGCATATAGGAAATAAAAAGAGCAATACTGAGATAGGCGCCAAAAATGTTTGGGTGATCAAACGTTCCCAAACAGCGAAGGCTATTGGTACGTCCTTCAGGAATCCAGGGAAGCTTATCAAAAAGAGCGCGATTTCCCTCTGTTAAAGGATAAATAGGAATGTTTTCCATATAAGGAGTGATTTGAGGTTCGGAAAGAAAACGTAGACCTAAGCTTTGTTGCGCAAGAAACTGACCTATTCCAATCAAACATTCAAGCGTAGCAATCGCTACAAAGGCCCATAGGATGGGGACAATTAAAGCAGTGCGTTTAGAAAAAAGGAGATAAATCAAATGAAAGGAAATGAAAGCAAGCGTGAGATTAATAAGCGTCGTGTATTGGTAAAAGTAGTTGGAAAAAATAGAAAAGAGAATCGATAAAAATGCGACTCCAACATAAAGGGTTAAAAAGCAAGAATGACGGTTAAAAAACAGTTCTTTGAAGCAAATTTCTTTTAAGAAAAAAGCAGCTATCATCAAACCCACAATCCAAAAGTCAGTGAAGTAGAAATGAATATATTTTTGAAAAAGAGGGGGGATCTGAAAATTAAAAGAAGCATGCCGCTCGAAGTAGTGAACAAAGGAAACAGAAACCCCTCGAAAAACTTTATAAAAAAAGTTTAGAAAGGGAAATAGGATAATTAGCAGCGCACTAAATAAGTAAAGGGCTTTTTTCCTCATTGCGAATCAATGTAATTTTTCGATTGGATTTCTCTCCACTTCTTTATCATCAACGCAGCAAGTGGAGCTGCCTCTTTACCATAATCGCCAAATTTCAAATAGACGACAACGGATAGGTCAGGCATGTCGATCCGATAATCATCCCCCTCTTTAAAAGAAAGACCACCAAACCAAATATCTTTGCACATGAGTGGGGTTCTTTCTCGATCGAGGAAAGGACGATAAAGAAACTCTGCTGTCGAAGTTTTTCCAATAAATTGACTTTGAATAGCCTTATAGTCAGGGATCCATTTTGGGTGTTCATAGAGGGTCCGAATCCGATAAGGTTGTAAAGGGCCTTTTTCACCCATTACCACCCGTTTCATTCCCTCCATTAGTTCTGTTCGAACACGTGAAGGCATCTCCAAATACCGTTTAACCTCTCGAGTTTGTTCAGTCACTCCACTTGCATTTGCTTGCATTTTCACGATTTGAGGTTTGAGTACTGCACCTCCATTTCCAATCGTTGCAAGCATCGAAACTGATTGAAGAGGGGTAACAACAAGGGAGTGTTGACCGATAGCAAAGGCATAGAGACCTGTTTGATTATGGCGGATATCATCGGGAACATAACCACTAATTTCACCATAAAGATCAATCCCTGTAGGTTTCCCAAAGCCGAAGCGGAGGGTGGTTTTTCGGAGGTCTGAGGGATGCTCGATAACCTCACCAGCAAGAAGAGAAAAATAAATGTTACTCGAACGCTCCATGGCAGTACGGAAGTCAACTTTTCCCAATGAAGCATGACTTCTAGGCATCCTTCCTCCCTTATGGTGCCTAGTGATGAAAGTTCCATCCAAATAGCGACCTAATACGATCCCATTATCAGTAACAGCCTTAGGATTAATCTCATCAATAATCTCTAGTGGGCTTAAGTCATATAAAGGTAAATGATGATCTTGGTGGAGAAGGTACTTTTGCTTGAGAGCTTCGTAGCCTGTGACAACTTTAAAAAGAGAGCCGATAGGAGTGGCTCGCCCATAGGCAAAAGATTTTCCATAGCCATAGCCATTTCGGGGGTAGAAAGCTCCAGCCAATCCCTTGAGAGTAAGGTGTCTTAGAGAATAATAATAGCCCCAAAGAGGATCAGTCAGTTCCTCGAAAGAACGTATCGTTGCCAGTAAATCAAGGGAAGGTTTTTGCTCTCGAACCCATACAAGGGCTTCTTTTAGACTTCCTTCAACCTCTTTACTTGTAACAATGAGGTGAAAAAGAAAGGGTTGTAGTTCAAGGTCAGTGGCAACATTTCCATAGATAAAAACATCAAAAAACTTCCATTCATGTTCTTTCCAAAACTCTGCAAAGAGCTTTTTTTCTCCTTCTTCTAAATAGTCAGTATAGGGGTGGGCATAGGTTTTCCGTTCTTTTTCTTCTTCCCGTTTTTCTTTGAGATAAGCTTTAAAGTGCTTCTTTCTCCATCTTGGAAAAATCCGTTCGCGGTAGAGATTTTCGACGCGCTGTTTGACCTCTTTTTTTACCTTTACAAAAGCTTGTGAAAGTTCCCGGTACTTTGCTGGTGAAAGTCCTTTTGCTTCTTCAAGAGTATGATCGGAAAATAAGTCTCCAGGAGCAAGAAGTCGAAGAAGGTCGAGAAAAAGAAGTTTATCCTTGTTTGATTTGATCGATTTTAAAATCGGATCGATCTCTTTTCGCATCTCTTTCACTAAAAAAGGTTCTTCTGCTTCCTCTTTTTTTGTTTCGGGGTAAAGGACGTCTATTGTTTCGGAAATGGTTGCATTTTCGAGAACTTTTTGGAGAGCTCCCATGACATGCTGAAGATGGACTGCGTGATAAACAGAGGGGAGTTTTCGAAGGTTTTTTCTAACTTGGCAATTCAGAGATAAGACTTGGTCGAGATAGGAGTCCCAGGATAGATTTTCCTTTTCGATGTAGGTTTCTAGCTCTCTTTCCATTGGAGTAAAGCCATTCCAAATCGCACCAATATGACGCGAGCTTTCAAGCCACTTTCGGATTCCCTCGATTTTTTCACTGCGATTTTTGTCGGTTAAAATAAAGTCATTCGGATCAAACCGAGGGTACGAGGCCATAGCAACGATTTCCCCTGTTTCAGGGATCATGGCAACAATCGAGCCTCCTTTAATCCATGGAGAGTGGATGGTATCGTATCCTTTTCCAGCTAATGGAAAATGATGCTCCCGATCTCGCTCATTCAATACAAGGAGTTCTTCTGCATAAGCTTGAAGCTCTAAAGAAATCGTCAGAAGAATCCGATCTCCAGGCTCTGCCTCTTTTCCTCCAGGGAGGTCTCGAATAAAACGTCCTTTAGCACCGATTTCTACCTGATGCTTTCCATACATTCCTCGGAGTGCTTCATCAAACTTTCGTTCAATCCCTGATTTACCGACATGAGCATGAATGGTATAAGCCTTTTCTTTGAGTTCTTTTAATCGCAGCTCAACATCATGAGAGCTATAATATCCCTTGGGAAGGGGAATCGGAAGACCTTCTTCCCTTTGTTCTAAGAAAAGAGAAAGTTCTTTGATTTCCTCAGCAATGGCTAAATATTGTCTTTCATTAATGGCGCCCATGTACCCGATGATATCGGAACCAACCTTCCCTTGCGGATAATACCGCTTTGCTGCACGTTGCATGCTCAGTCCTGTCCAATCCTTTTCCATTAAACGGAGGCGGTAATAGAGTTTTTCAGAAATATCTTCCTTCAAGATAAATGGGGTATTGGGAAAGATTGAAGCTTTGCTATAGATGAGATCTTCAATAGCTATCGGATCCATTTCCAAAGCAGCGCCCAGCACCTTTGAAAGCTTTTCAACATAGAGCCGCCTTTCATAAATGCGGATCTTTTTACCCCTTTCATCTCTTTCCCAACTCACGACAGGAATTTCACGGATTCGATCAAAACAAACTGCTGCATTATATTGCATCTTATTGATCGCTAGAGGAAGATTGAAACGGTCGCGAACCGTCCCTCTAGGCGCTGCTTCAACAACCGTTCGTCTTTGTGGTCTCATTGCTTTTTCTAGATACTCATCATGTTTCACGGCTCCTAAATACCAGACACGAAGAGCAATCATCAAAAAAGCAACGAGGATCATGTGAAGAACATTATTGGCTTTATGGGGGACGTCGCGCCTACTTATCATAGAGCCAAAGATAACAAAACATGCTCTACAAAGGCAAAAGAAAAACCCGAGAGTTTCCACTCGGGTTAGACATGAGCTCAAATCGAACTCACGTTATGAAAGGTGACCCTAGTAAAGTCTATCGTTATATAAACATTCTGCCGCCAAGCATAGACATCTCTTCGCTATTCGAATTATACCCATCTGATTCTGGAACAAGGTAAGATAAAGCCTTTCCAAAACTACCTAGACATCCTGAGTCTACTTCTAAATCATATTCATCAAGGTCATGACGATCTTTTTCTAAATCTGCTTCCCATAACATCTTCTTCTTGATCAACCTCTCCGCTTGATGCATTACGTTGTCCGCAACCCCTTGAAGTAGAGATGAAAGAACATGTTTCGGTCCTTCAGTTTAGGGACGCAGTACTTGATCAGCGACGACAGGAGTCATTTCATGAGCTCCAACAAAGCTTCCGGTAAATCTGAATACCATTCCTGCTAGATTTGGCACCTGACGAGCCGCGCCACCTGCTGGATTGCCAAGAAAAAAGGCTTGAGCAAGATCTAAAAGCGTTGTTCCTACAGCTAGTGTTTCAATCCAATCCTTCGTTTGAATAACCACCCAAATCGCACCAGCAGGAACAGTCACCATCAGGTGTTTACTCCTCATTCTTGCAAATCCTGCAAAAAGTGCAAAATAGACAAGAGAAGCTGCAATGAGATAGTTGATGTTCTCAGTGAAGAAATTGCAAACCGCTCTGATCGTGAATTCTTCTGATACTTTTGTTGGTTGGGTTTCAACTGGAGGCGTTGGCTCTAGCCTAAATAATAAAATTTTAAAAAGAGAAATTTAAGACTTATAATATTAGATATTTTTGAATCAAAGAGCGAAAAAAACCGAGGCAAAAAAACCTCGGTCTTGTTTGTGAGTTAGGTAAATTCTTAGAGTTTTGGTAGCTGTTGTGGTAGCGGTCCTATGAGTTTCGCTTTTTGGCTCAGAGTCAGCTCCAAATACTTAAAAAGTGTAGTTACTGGGAAGTGGGTTGCTGTTAGATAGAGCCCTTTAACCTTTACAGAAGTCTTCTCTTTTTGAGCTTCCGTTAAAACAGAAGGAAGAAGTAAAGCGATTCTTTGTCCTAGCGTGACTTCCATCCTATTGAAGAATGCTTCTCTATTAAATGAAAGTTCTTTAATCAAATGTTCTGGGTTAAGGCGAGCAATTTTCTGAGATTGACGTCTATTTGCAATCTCACTAAATTCCCATAAAATGCGTCGTGCTTCTGTAAGCTTTTCTTCAGTGATAGCGCGATCAGAAGCCTCTGGTTTTTTATTAACTTGTTGGGCAGCTGTATCAACGACTTCCTCTTCTTCTGCTACTGTAGTAGTAGTAGAAGGAGGTGAAGTCAGCTCAACATGATCTCTATCCCGATCTTGTTCAAGATCAACAGTATCATGAAGAATTGGAGCTGCAAGAACAAGCGGTGAGGTAATCACTCCAGAGTATCTATCGGTTGGGCGTGATAAGGTGTAGGTCGTAGGACGATTTTTTTCTTGATGGTTTTGATCAACGCCAACAGAAACGCTATCTGGCTGCTTCTCAATAGCTCGATGTTGGCTAAGGGCACGCTCGGCTTCATTCCAAGCTCTCCCAAAGGCAAAGGTTTCCCAATCTTGATTTTCTAGCTTTAGCTCGGCTTCATTCCAAGCTCTCCCAAAGGTTTCCCGATCTTGCTCTCTGCAAACTTGAGTTTGGTCTCTCCGTTGTTGAAAGATATCCGCATCACTTCTTTGAGATTGATCGGTAGGTGGAGAAGTAGCCCAGTTAAAGATGGCTCGCGCGATTCCATAAATAATAGGAACAGCTGTTGCGAGGCTCCAAACGTTCATCCCTTGATACACAGTCCATCCTGCTGCCGCTGAGCTAAATGCAACGAGCCCTCTTCCCTTCAATGTTGTGAGAGTTTTTGCAGTAAAAATGTAGAGCAAAAAAGCTGTAATGAAATGCTTCCAGTTATTTCGGACAAAATCGGCGACAGAACGAGCTGCATTGCTCAGATTAGAATCATCTCTTTCCGTTTCATTCTTCTTCGGAAAGAAGTTATGTGTGTGAGTAGAAAAATAACTACTTAATAAAGTTATCATATAAAACCCCTTTTGTTTGACTATTTTCCCATATTTATAAT
>JAUHQH010000170.1 GCA_030408485.1 Candidatus Neptunichlamydia sp.
CAGATGTGTATAAGAGACAGATCATGAATCTTACTTGTCATTCTTTTCCTAGGATAACTCCACACTCGGTTGCAGAAATTTTAAGTAAGAGAGCTGCTATTTCTGAGCGCGCTCCAAGAATCAAAATTGGAGATCAATATTATCATGTTGTAAGGATTGTCGGTGGCCGGTATGAAGAAGCCCCTATCTCTAACCAAAGAGAGCTTGAGAAAGTAAAGCGGATTGGAGAAGTTTATTTTTCAGCCCATAAAAAATTCGCTGAAGCGTCATCTGATCTTGCAGGAAAAAAAATCCAATATGCTAACGAACAAGGAATTCAATACGAAGATGGAAGTTTCGTTCGAAATGACAAAGTCTGTGTGGATCCTGAAGATTCAATGAACTATCTAAAAGCAACAGATAACTTTGAATGGCAACAGGAAGTGATTGATTTCGAACAACAACTCGATGCACAGACTCCAACCGATCAATTCCAAGGCCGCGTCCCTTCTTATCTTCGTCGCATTAAAGCACGTACTGGAAATCACGGATCTTATACCGTTCAACAAGTTAAAGGATTCCTCCTTGAGTATACTAGAGACAAACTTTTAGCCGCTCATGAAGTTTTTCTGAAAGGAGACCATGGTTCAGAAAGACATCGTAAAGATATTGAAAAAACATTTGATAGACAAATAGATGAAATCGGATCTGCAACTCAAGTGATTAATAATCGTAACAACTACTTTAAGAAAGGGTATCTAAAAACCAATCATATCTGGCAAATGATGGTTGCCAAGTTGCAGCCTGCAGAATATCGTCTTCTCCCAGAGGAGGAAGACTTAGATATTTCATTAGATCATGAAGGCTCGCATCATAGAGCTAGTTCTATAGGTTTAAATCCTCATAGTTCATCTTTATCTCCTCTACCTCAACATGTTCAACATAGCTCACCACTACTTGATTCGTCAAGATTAGTTAGAAAGGAAGAGGATCGTGACCAATCTGCTTTGCGAGCTGAATCTTCAAAATCAAAAGTTGCTCCTTCTTCTATGCATCTATATGCTTCAGAACGTGTCGGGCGAAGAAGCTCGAGCCCAATTCCAAGAAGCGTGCAAGAAAACTCTTATCTAAGCGGCGTTCGACAACGCAGGAAGAATTCAAAGTGGGATAAGACCTATTTAGATAGCTCAGACTTTAGGAAAATGGGGAGTATTTATAGAGAGATCGAAATTGCTGCAAAAGGAGCAACCTCTAATGATTTGTTTGATTCTCGAGAAAGGAAAAAGCTCTATGAAACAGCCCTCCAAAAGTTTCGAAGTGATGTGACAAGTACATTAACTCCTAAGGAGTTAAGTGTTATCAAAAAGATCATCGAGATAAGAAATGGCAGTAAAGTTGACCGAGGAGGCTTTAATCGTTTACCTATGAGTGAGCGTTGCAGAGCTGTCATGCATGATCTTGAGCAATACACAGGACATTATGCAATTCACTTTTCAAAGGGTTAGTCATAGCTAATAACTCTGAGAGTTTCCGCAAGAACAGGATCCTTTTACATTAGGGTTGGTAACTTTAAACCCTGACCCCATCAGCCCTTCTAGATAATCGATTGTGCATCCCATCAGTCGATGGAGCATTTTTCGATTTACATAAATCTCAACCCCATGAGAATCAAAAACTTCATCGTCATCAAGCGCTTTTTCAGCAAAATCGAGAATGTACTCAAAGCCGCCACATCCGCCGGGCTTATCCCCAAAGCGGAGTCCCCACCCTTCTTTCTTATCAGATTTGAGGATCTCCTGAAACTTCTTTGCTGCCGTCTCTGTAAGGGTGATTGTCGAAACATCGATCTCTTCTTCAATCACCTCATTCAGACGCTTTAAAAGAGCTTCAATGACCTCGTCATCAAATCCATGACCTATCATCCCTACTTCAAGGGTTTCCCAGGTAGCTGCTTGGCAGCCCACACAATGAAGTCCAGCATTGGTCAGTTCTTGGGCTATTCTCTGACTCTTCTCAGGAAATGTTCCCAAAATTTCATCAATCGTCATTTCTCGTGAAATGGGGTCCTTAGTAGTCAATTTCCACCTTTCCTTGCTTAATTTTACACTGACAGGCAAGTCTTTCATCCTTAGTTTCCCCAAGAAAATCTAGCTCCTCCTGGGTCATCTCAGAGAGGTTTTCCTTCCCTTCCTTGACTTCGATCACACACGTTCCACATATCCCTTCTCTACAGGCAAAGGAAACTCCAGCCTCTTCACAAGGGTCTTTGAGCTCAGATCCATCCTCGAGCTCGACTTCATCGTCATTTAATACCAATTTTGCCATGAGATATCCTCTGGTTTTAACCGATGATTAAACCTCAAAGAATGGAAAAAATCAAGAAGATTGCCCCATTTTATTCACTACAGAGGGCTCAAATAGGATCTTTTCTCATATAATTTGAACAAAAAGAAAGGGAGAAGCTCTTAGGGCTCCTCCCTTTACAGTTGAATACTTTTAAATAAGGATTAATACCCCTTCAAATGCTTCTCATGAAAGCTTGGGATCCCTTCAGCTAGAAGTTCCTCAGCCGTAGCTTTTAACGTCTTAATTCCCTCAGGGAATCCTACCTCGATGAGAAGACCATTTAAATAGGTCAACTCAGCTTCTAGAAGGTCTACTTGACTCTCTAGCTTTGCAACACGTGCTTTCAGATCTTCCTTATTCAGGTTTTTATCCATTTTAAAGCCTCCTGGCAATATTATAAGGTTATTAACTGTCTCTTATACACATCT
>JAUHQH010000171.1 GCA_030408485.1 Candidatus Neptunichlamydia sp.
AAATCAAAACAAGCTGGCATGGAGAGCTTCAATGGTTTTGAGTTAAGAGGGACTTCGAGCCATTGTCCCGAATGCGGCAAGAAAAAGAAGGGGAACACAGAAGATAGTGGAAATGTAGAAATTGTCGTTTTGAAGGTCATAGAGATGTTGTTGGGGGCGCTAAATAAATATGTTCCCGCTACCTTTTGTAAAAAGATAGCAGCTCCAAATGATTGCATGGGAGTCAACCAACCTCTTGTAGGTGTTGCGCCAAGCGACGGGTCATTTCTCTGTATCAGTTTAGACACTCATCCTCTTGTCTTTAGGGGATTGAGAGTGTCACACAGACTTTAAGTGGTTTGGTTTTTGAGCATCCTCCCTCCAAAATAAAGGAGAGGGAAGCTAATTAGGCAATAGAGGAACCAGAAACGATTACTCCATTCAAGGGTCACAATGCCATCTTTTGAACAGAAAAGAAGGAGAGCTCCAAGAATAAAGAGGTGGGTTCCAATCATAAGAAATAATAGAGGCAAAACATTTCCTCTTCTTGTCATCTCTTCTTTCTCATCTAGAGGTTGAATCCCTTCTTCAGGGATCATTGGAATGCCTTTTTCATAAGACTGAAAAAGAGCATCTTCTTTTTGTGACTCTGTTTCAAGATAGGATGACTCTTCCCTTTCATCTGGAACGCCAAAACCTTGACGATTACGTACAGAGTAAGGAGGTTTATAAAGAGAAGCTAGGCTTTCCTGCAGAGATTGATCAGAAAATTTATGGTCTTGCTTTGGGGGTTGCCCTGGCTTTTCAATCGATGAAGTTAAAAGATCTGTTCCACAAAACGGGCAATAAGTCGCCTCATAACTCACATCTGCTTCACAATTCCAACAAACTTTTGTTCGATCGACTTGTTTCATATCAAATCCTTTTAAACAGGAGTACTCCCTTAATTTTACCGTTAATCGGCAAATTTCATTCTAACCGATTTTTTGTAGAAGGGAAAGTAAAATTATCTCTGAGAGATTTACATCTTGACGGGTTATGAGTATAATGGTTATTTAATTTTTTGAGGAGTTTTAAAATGGCAAACAAAGAAAAGTTTGACTTAGCAGTAATTGGCGCTGGTCCGGGAGGATACGTTGCAGCTATTAAGGGAGCACAAATGGGGAAAAAGGTTGCTCTTATCGAAAAACAATACTTAGGTGGAACTTGTTTAAATATCGGCTGTATTCCGTCCAAGTCTCTTCTTTCAAACGCAAGTGTTTTTAATAAAATTAAACATGCAGAGGATTTTGGGATTCATGTTGATAAAGTCTCTTTTGACTACAAAAAAATGAAAGAGCGTAAAGATGGTGTTGTCGAAAAAATAAGAGGAAGTCTCGAAGGACTTTTAAAATCTAATGGTATTAGAATCTTCCAAGGAACAGCTCGATTTGAATCTCCAAAAGAATTAAAAGTGATTGGAGAAGATAACGCTCTTATTCAAGCCGAAAAAATTATCATTGCAACCGGTTCAGAACCTATTGATATTCCTACCTTTCCTTGTGACCATGAGCGTATTTTAAATTCTACCTCTGCTTTAGAACTGACTGAACTTCCTGAAACAATGTCTATTATTGGTGGAGGTTACATTGGCTGTGAGTTTGCTTCTCTGTTTGCAGAATTTGGTGTAAAAGTGATAATTGTTGAAGCTCTTCCCGCCATCATTCAAGCACAAGGGAAAACCATTTCAGGTGCTCTCACCTCAGCTTTTACAAAACGGGGAATTGCTATCAAAACTAATACGGCAGTAGAAAAAATTGAAAAGAGTGCAAAAGGACTTGTTGTCCATTTCAAAGGAGGAGAAACTTTAGCTGTTGATAAAGCAATCGTCTCTGCTGGAAGAAGACTCAATTCAGATGGACTTGGACTAGAAAAAGCCGGTCTTAAACCTGGCCCTAAAGGGGCAATCGAAGTGAATGAAAAAATGGAGACTCATGTACCCGGTCTTTATGCGATTGGTGATATTACTGCTATTGCTATGCTTGCGCACGTTGCTTCTCATCAAGGAGTTGTTGCAGCGGCTAATGCATGTGGGCAAAGTGCTCATCTGCACTATCATGCAATTCCTGCGGTTATTTTTACCCACCCGGAAATTGCGATGGTTGGAATGACAACTGAAGAAGCACAAGAAAAAGGGCTCAATATTAATATTGGAACTTTCCCCTTCCAAGCCTTAGGAAAATCTGTGGCAGTCAATGAAACCGATGGATTTGCACAAGTAATTTCTGATAAAAAAACAGGTGAAATTTATGGAGCACAAGTCATCGGACACGAAGCTTCAACAATGATTGCAGAAATGGCTCTGGCAATTAATAATGAACTCACCTTAGATTGCGTGATTGATACCATTCATGCTCACCCAACAATTCCTGAAGCTTGGCTTGAAGCTTCGCTTCTTGCGAATGAAACCCCGATTCACTTCCCGCCAAGGATTAAAGCTAGAGGATAAAGTGTCAAACGATCCCTATGATCATCACATCAAAAAGGTGAAGGGAAACGCCCTACCTGAAAATCCTGAAAAAGGAAAGGTAGCAGGTCGATTCCCTTCGTGGCTTCATAAAGGACTCCCCCGTGGACCCGAACTTTTTAAAACCAATGCAATTCTTAAGGAAAATAATCTCAATACCGTTTGCTCTGAGGCAAAGTGTCCCAATCGCTTAGAGTGTTATTCAAACAAAACAGCCACCTTTTTAGCGTTAGGAAAAGAATGTACAAGGGCTTGTGGTTTCTGCGATATCGATTTTGATAAAAATCCTAAGCTCCCAGAAAGTGATGAGCCTGCGCGCATTGCAAAATCGGCTAAAAACTTAGGGCTTCGCCACGTTGTCATCACGATGGTTGCCCGTGATGATTTGCCCGATCAAGGAGCTTCTCATATTGCTGAGATTATTCGAGCAATTCGCAAGGAAAATGAGGAAGCTACAGTTGAAGTCTTAACCTCTGATTTTTCTGGGGATGAAAAACTGCTTGACATTGTCTTAGAAGCAAAACCTGAAATCTTTAACCATAACCTTGAGACGATTAAACGTTTAAGCCCTAAAGTGCGGCATAAAGCGACTTACGAAAGGACTCTAAGCGTTTTAAACTATGTGCACAAATCGGGAAAGATCCCCTTTGTGAAGTCAGGAATTATGGTAGGTCTTGGAGAAACAGATGCTGAAGTCAAAGAAACACTTCAAGATCTTCATGAAGTGAGTTGCTCAATCGTTACGATCGGACAGTATCTACAACCCAATAAACATAAGCTCATTGTGAAATCATTCGTCACGCCCGAGCAATTTAAAGAATATGAACTTTATGGACAACACCTGGGGATCCAGTATGTCTATAGTGGACCGTTTGTCCGCTCAAGCTATAACGCTTCCCTGCTAAAAGACCATGCTTTCAAAGGAGAAACTTTCAATGGTTAACATAAATACACCAATGATTGACACAATCGATATGGAAATCCTTATGCACCGCGATGTTCATTTTGGAGGAAGTTTTGATGTGATGCTCGAGTACTACATGCAACAAGGTGTGGGGGAAATGCCCGATTTTGAAATCGACGAAATACTCCGTCTAAAAAAAATGGAAGAAAAACATAAAGATAATCTCTCAGATCAATACCTTTCAGATATGGCAAAAGATCAAGTGAAAGCAGCAAAAAAGATGTATCAAGATCTGCGCAATGTCTATTCAGATGAAAAAGCTTCTCCGGAAAGCGTCCTTTTAAGTGATCTTATTCTATCTGAAGAAGAACTCCCTGAGAAAGAGATTGAGGCGATTGTTGAAAAAGGAAAAGATATCGTTTCAACACTCATCTATCTCCTCTCATCACACACCTTTTATGAACCTTTGAATCCAGGATATGGAAGAAGCCCCATCTTTGCAGCAAAATGTCTGGCTCAAATTCAAGATGAGCGGGCAATTCCAGCTCTTTTTGAAGCACTTGGGCAAGATAACTTTTTTACCGATGAAGAGATCATTAAAGCTCTTGCATCCTTTGGAAATCAATCAAAAACCTTCCTTATCACGCAGCTTCAAAGTGAAGTCTTCTCAAACGATAATGAATACGCAGCGATTGCATTGAGTGGTTTTACAGATGATGAAGAAATTGCACGGGCTTCTTTAGAAGTTCTTGAAAAAGAAGAGACCTTAAAAAAAACTCTCTTTGCAAGTTATCTTGTCTTTGCCTGCTCTAGTCTCACTAAAGGGAGTGAGCAAGAACGTTTTATTGCAGTCACTAAGAAAGAAGGTATTCCTCAAACAATCCTTGAGGAAATGATAATTGTGATAAAAAACTGGAAGAGAACAGCTTAGTATTGCGCTAAAAAAATCAAAATTAGTTCCTTGAAAATCAAAAAACTAGTCTTTAACTTACATTATTCCAGTTAATTTCATTGATTGTTTGATAAATGGGACACCCTCACCAAATGCTTTTAAAAAGCAATAAACTAAACTCGCTAAAGCTCAGAGATGCCTAGAAAAAAAGAAAAAATTTTCAGAAAAGCCACAGCAAGATCTACAATATAAGGCGAGATTGTCAGCACAAACTTTCAACACATCTCAACAAATAAGCATACGATGATTGTCGCGGAAGGTTTGAAAGTCTGTAATATGAGTAAATCTGCTAGTGGCACAAAAAGACAATCCAGGAAGGAATATTAAGGCAAAATCTGACCTTAATAGGTCTTATCTTAAAGATCTAAGTGTGGTCTGAATTTAAGCGGCAAGAAGGGTTAGGGGGCGTATATGTTGAAGTAAATCTCGATATGCCTCAACATCGATAAAAATAGTCGCAAAAGCGAATCGAAGTTTTGTTGTATTCGATGTGGACATACAGAGAATGCAGATATCAACGCTGCAAAGAACATTCTAGCGGAAGGGCATTCCATGTTAGCCTGTGGAGAGGGTGCATTAGCAACCTCTATGAAGCTAGGAACCTCTGAACATGGAAACTTAAAGCTTCATCCTGAGACATCAGGAATCTCCTTCCTTTAGGTAAGGGAGGATGTCAACGTAGTGAGATTAAACCTTGTCCACTAAATTTAAGAAACTCAATGGATGATTATGTAGCAGCCCATTGTATGAACTACTCTTTAAGTCGCGGATATAGCTAAAATGGTTTAAAATTGGTATAAAAAAACTAGGGTTTTTCCTTTTCCTAGTGTAAAAATGAAAATCATGATAAGTGAATCACTTCCAGCAGAAGTTAAAGAGCGGATTGCAGCATGGCTCAAAGAGCCTTATGATGCTGAAACCCAAAAAGAGGTGCGCACCCTTCAAGAAAAGGATCCCGCAGCTTTAATCGATGCCTTCTATACCACCATTGCTTTTGGGACAGGAGGAATGCGCAGTCTGATGGGACCCGGCACCAACCGGCTCAATAAATATACAATTCAGGGAACAACGCAAGGACTTGCTAACTACATCCTTTCTCAAAGAAAAGAAGTTCCCAAGGTTTTTATCAGCTACGATTCCAGAAACAATTCGCGACTATTTGCAGAGGAAACCACACGCGTTTTAGCCGGGAATGGGATTGAAGTCTTTATCACCAAAGAGCCCCGCCCCGCCCCATTTGTTTCGTTTGGATGTCGCTATCACCGTTGCACAGCAGCAGTGATGATCACCGCTTCTCATAATCCTCCAGAGTATAATGGATATAAAGTTTATTGGACCGATGGAGCTCAAGTCGTTCCTCCTCACGATACAAGGATCATTGCTGAAGTCAAAAAAATCCAAAACCCTAGCCAAGTCAAACTTGCAGATTTTAAGGATGATTTGATTCATGAAGTCAAGAGTGGAGATGATGAAGCTTATTTTGAAGCGTTAATGCCTCTTCAAAATCATCCCGATACCAATCAAAACCATGGAAAAGAACTAAAGATTGTCTATTCTCCTCTCCATGGTTGTGGCATTACCACTCTACCTGAAGAGCTCAAACGGTGGGGATTTACTTCCCTTTCCCTTGTCGAAGCACAAAAAGCTCCCGATGGGGATTTCCCTTCTGCCTATTACCCCAATCCCGAACAGGAACAAGCTCTCGATCTAGGGATTCAACAACTCTTAAAAGAAAAGGGAGACCTCTTTTTAGCAAGTGATCCCGATGCAGACCGACTAGGTGTTGTGATTCGCCACGATGAACACCCTGTTATCTTGAATGGAAATCAAATCGCCTCTCTTTGCCTTTTCTATCTATGTAATACAAAATCCCTTCCTGATAACAGCGCTGCTATAACCACAATCGTCACAACCGAGCTCTTCAAGACCATTGCAGATTCTTATGGAGTTACATCTTTCGAAGTTTTGACTGGCTTTAAATACATTGGAGAAAAAATTCATGAGTGGGAAGGCTCCAAAGAGTTTTCCTTTCTTTTTGGCGCAGAAGAGTCACTTGGCTTTCTTTATGGAACGCACTCTCGCGATAAAGATGCCACAATTGCTGCATGCCTCATCGCTGAAATGGCACTGCAGCTTAAACTCCAAAACAAAACCCTTATTGATCTCCTTTCCGAAATCTATAAAAAATATGGCCCCTTTCTCGAAAAACAACTTTCTGTGAAATTTAGTGCAGGAAAAGAAGGGATAGAAACGATGAAAAAGTTGATGAAAGAGCTTCGTGCAAATCCTCCAAGAGAAATCGAAGGACAAAAGGTGATCGATATCGAGGATTACCTTACGGGGAAAACCCATACCCCTCTTCCAAAATCGAATGTTCTCCTCTTCCGCTTAGAAGATCAATCTAAATTCATCATCCGTCCATCAGGAACAGAACCCAAAATCAAAATCTATGGCTTGGTTCGCCATCAAGAAAAAAAATGGCTAGAAGCCGCTTTGAATCATCTTAAAGAGGGTTATTTGTCTCCTTAATACTATTCTCTTATTTCTGTTACACGTCTTGAAGCAACAGGCTCTCCTCCATTGAATATAAACTTTATTTTTGATAAAAAGTATTACTTTAAGGGGCTGTTGAAAGCTGGAAGATCATCGTCTAAATTATCTTGTAAGCATCTTGACTTATGTTATACCTTCTTTGCAGGGTATTTAATACGGAGGTGGCGTGCGACAGCTAATGTCTTGATTATATTATGTTTAACGATTCCAAACTCTTCAAATGTGAGCTGGCTCTCATCAAATTGCCCATCCTCGAGCTTTTCGCCGATTAGGCGATTGACAAGCTCTGTGATCGTATCCTCGTTGACCTCTTCTAGCGAGCGTGAAGCTGCTTCGATCGTATCGGCTATCATGATAACCGCTGATTCTTTGGTCCGAGGCTTGGGACCAGGATATCGGAAGAGAGACTCATCGACAGCATCGACATCCCCTCCCATTTGCTCGACTTGCTTGCAAAAAAAGTAGTAAACAAGCGTCGTTCCATGATGCTCTCTAATGATGTCGATGAAATGACTTGGCAGGCCATGTTTTCTAGCTAAAGCTTCACCTTCAACCACATGGGCAATAATCACCTGCGCAGATTCCTGAGGAGTGAGGAGTTGGTGAATATTAAAGCCTTCCATTTGATTCTCGGTGAAATAGTGGGGGTTAAAGAGTTTTCCTATGTCATGATAGAGAGTGGAAACACGACAGAAAAGTCCATTCGCACCAATTGCTTGCGCAGCTGCTTCGGAAAGACTTCCCACAACAAGAGAGTGTTGATAGGTCCCCGGGGCTTCAACACTCAAGCGACGAAGGAGCGCGCTATTAGGATCCATGTACTCCATAAGAGTGATATCGGTCATAACACGAAAGATTGATTCTAAAATGGGGAGAAGTCCCACTACTAAAATCGAAGTAAGAATAAGAAAAGCAAAGGTACTCATCAAGTCAGAGAGGATGAAAACATTACAGAAAACGTTCTGTGCAAAATTGTAAACAAAAAAGATCGGAATGCAGGAAAGCCAAACTTTTCCACAAACTATAAAAACCTCTTTCCGCTTCCTTAAGTGACGCGATGCAAGGGTCGCAATCACTCCTGTTATGAGATTAATCGCAATAAAGCGACTATGATCCACCGCTAGAGAAAGGCCAAAAACCACCGATAAGAAACAGGTTGAGAAAAGAGCAATTTCAGCATTTAAAAGAACGCAAAGAAGAATCGATGCAAAGGGAACAAAAAGTGGATAACGAACAACCTCTAAAAGGCCGCCCATATCCTGCAGAAGGAACAACTCGGTAACTTTTGCAATGAGAAGGGTTAGAATAATAATCGTCGCATATAAAAAGAGCTTGTAAATATTATTCAAAAGCTCCTTATGACTACTTCTAAAATAAAATCCTCCAATCAGAGTAATAATGGTTGCAAAAATCAAGCTACTCAGAAGAGGTAGAGGGTCCCAAATTTTCTGCTCTTCAGCCAAGGATTTTTTCATCGCCTGAATCATGGCAATGTGCCTTTGAGTGACTTTCTCCCCTTGGTCGACAATACGGCTTCCCGCTTTAATCTGGCTGAGTCGTTCAGGAATAGTTGCTTCAACCATTCTTCGGAGGCTCCGTTGGGCTGACGTATCCTTATCAAAAAGCCAATTCAGACTATGCATATGATTCAAAATGAATGTGATCATTGCGCCGTTATGATTTTTCTTAACCAAGCGCTTTTGAATATTTTCCCAGAGATCTTCAGGAAAAGTCGCTGACTGTCCATCAAATGTTGAAGGAAGAGGGTAGTATTCAGGAGTCAATAAATCGAGTGATTTGAGTCTTTGCAGGGTTCTCATATCGGTGAAACGGAGGCTTTGCATGAGATCTTTCACCTCATCAACTCCATGATAGAGCTTTTCAAAGGTTGTTTTTGGAAGGAGACTCCGCCAAGTGGGATTATTAATCAAATAATTCTCAAACTGGTAGCGCCACTGGTCAATTGCTTTAGGATCTACACGAAAAATCGCTCCAATATCACGTGCAGATTCTTGTCGAAGAATCACCGTCCCCTCTTCATCAGGAAACTCAAAATTCACCTGAGCAACGATATAATTTTTCGCATTGCTATCGAGTTCAAGCATTTCTACACGCACTTCTTTGAAGTGAATGAAAACAGCAAGAGAAAGAAGGATAGCAAACCCTAGGAGAAGGCGCTTACGAAGGTTTCCTTCTTTTAAGTAATGTTGCCACTTAGGTTTTTCTTTTGATTCTTCAGGCATATCTATTTAACTTCAGTCTATAGTATTTTCAATTTAAAAGTTCAAATCTAACCCGCTCTTTTTCATCTTTGCTCTCAACAGCCATCTATCGCTCACTTCAAACCTCAGCTTTTCATGACAAAAAAGTCGTTTGATTATCTCCGAATTTTTAAAACGAAAGTATTATATCACACTTGAAATTTATGGGCTACCAAGTCACAATCGTACTAAAAGGATCCACTATGAACGGATATCAAGTCATTGCAAAAAAATTCCGCCCAAAAAAATTTTCAGAGGTTTTTGAACAAGAAGCCATTGTTCAAACTTTAAAGAATGTGACTCGTCTGGGGAGAATTGGGCATGCTTATCTCTTTTGCGGCACGCGAGGAACAGGGAAAACAACTTTAGCTCGACTCTTTGCAAAAGCAATCAACTGTGAAAATTTATCTCCCGATGGAGAGCCTTGTAACCAGTGTCGTTCGTGTACGGAAATTACTTCAGGAGCATCTTTAGATGTCATTGAAATTGATGGAGCATCTAACCGAGGAATCGATGATATCCGTAACTTAAACGAAACCGTTGGTTATGCAGCTCCCAATGGGAAATATAAAATTTACATTATCGATGAAGTTCATATGCTAACGAAAGAGGCTTTCAATGCTCTCCTTAAAACACTCGAAGAGCCTCCCTCTCACGTGATTTTCTTTTTTGCAACCACAGAACCCCACAAGATTCTTCCTACAATCTTATCCCGATGTCAACGCTTCGACCTTAAAAGAATTACTCCAGAAAAAATCGAAACTAAGCTTTCTTCGATTACGAAAGAACTCAATATTGCCATTGAAGAAGGGGCCCTAAAAATTTTAGTAGGACATGCTGAAGGATCACTCCGAGATGCAGAATCCCTTCTTGATCAACTCATCTGTTTTGAAGAACCTCCGATTACACGAAATCATGCAATTAAAGCTCTTGGCCTGATCCAAACCGACTTTTTCTTTAAACTCGATCAAGCGGCTTCAAAACACGATCTTGCCGCTACTTTCTCACTAAGTGAAGTACTCTTTAAAGAAGGAGCTCACCTTCAACATGTTCTTGAAAGTTTAGCTGAGCATTTTCGAACCATTGCAAGAGTTCAAATGGGCGAAGCACCTCCTCTTCCAGAGTACACCACTTCTGCAAAAGTCTACTCTAAACACCATACCTTAGAAATTCTTGATTATCTCATCGATGCCATGGAAAAAGGACAACGGATTCCTTTTAAACGGATCCATCTTGAAGTTGTTTTTCTTCACATCATCCGAAGTATGAAAAAGATTCCTTTAGAATCTATTGTTGAACGCCTCGAAGCCCTAAAAAGTGAAACCCCACAAATCAGCGAAGTGGGTACACCTCCTTCTCCAAAAATAGAAGAATCTGCACAACCTGTTAAAGAAGTTCCCTTTTTTCCCGAAACGCCCGATTCCAAGCCTATCATTACAGATTCCTCTCCTCCTACTGAAAAGTCCCCCTCACACACAATTCAAGAAAAAATTAAGCATGAGCAGGTGATGCGCTTTGCTAGCGTGGAGCTCAATGGTTCTTTGAAAAAGTAGTGTTTTTCTGTTAGACTAACCTCACAAATTAAATTTGAGGTTTATCATGGGTAGTGGCTACTCGAAAATGAAGAAACAAGCAAAGATGTTCCAAGAACAAGTTGCTAAAATGCAAGAAGATATGCAGAACCTAGAAATTACAGGCTCTTCAGGAAATGGTCTTGTTCAAATCACACTTTCGGGTGAAAAAGAGATTAAAAAACTCTCTATTAGTCCCGAATGCGTAGATCCCGAAGATATCGAAGGGCTGCAAGATCTGATTATTGTTGCTTTCAACGATGCTTCTAAAAAAATTGAAGAAAACTCTCCTACCTCAGGAATGGGTGGTCTTGACCTTGGAAACCTCCCCCTTGGACTATAATGGTGACTTCCACTGTCATTTTGAAAGCTCAGAGAATTTAAGTTTTTCAAGTGACTCTTACAGATACTATCGATATCGTTAATAAGCGCCCAGAAAGAAAAGTCGTTTTTCTATGGTAAGGGACATACACTTGGAGCTTCTTTTGATATCAGAAACCTCTGTGGACTTGCCTTTGAAAACGGACAACACATTTGTTGTTCACAAGCAACGCGTTTATAATCATGACATGAGAGTTGCTACAGTGATCGAGCGGATAGTCGAAGGCCATAGAGCTCCAGAAATCGAAATCCTACTGGTTCAGGAACGCAATTCGATGTAGAAAATGGTCACTTAAAAGATAGATAAAAATGTATTCCGATACTCGGCAAAGATTTGAGGAGTTGTTAAGGCGGACCATATTTTGATCGAGTCATGGACCATCTTGTCTCTTTTAGAAACCACTTTAATGCTCCTTATCATCCGACCTAAATGGCGGCCCCGTATTGCTATTGTCCTTCTAAACGAGGCTTTGCCAGGAGAATACAATACCGCTATAAAGGCTTCCTTTATGACTACTGAGTCCTTTACGTTCTGATCTCCATCAATAATATTCAAATCGGAGTATTTACATTTATAATGTTGTTTACCCCGAACCTTTCCATTTTTAGTATTATGGCTCCTCTTACACCTCCTGCAGTGAATCATCTTGCTTCCTCATTTTCATTCATGAAGAGCTGATTTTACATGATCATAATAAAATTCCTATCTATAAATGGACATTCTCAAAAAAGTATAGATTTTACGCTCAGTCAAAAGAAAGTGTGCACTAAACAATTACCTTTCATTGGTGACACAACCTGGTGAATAAATCGCAGTTTCAGGTATACTGGAGAAAAGTTTATGGTGACCATTATGTCTAAAAGATTCCTTTTTAATTTGGCTCTTTTGCCAGCATTTCTATTTGCTCAACAAAATACAGAAAGTACACCTGTTCCTGTTCGAACGGAGCTTCGAATGAGAATGCCTGAATGGCGGCCAAGTGTTGTGGAACAATTTCAGGATGGATCCCCCCAGTTTATCGTTTTTTATTGCGAAAATGAACAAGGTGTTGAAGAGCCAATCAAAAAGATTCAGTTCTTTGAAAATGGACGTCCTATGCAAGAGACCGATCTAATCACTGTAGACGAAAAATCTCCTGGTTACGAGGCTTGGAAAGTCACATCTGTTCCACATGGAGTTAGTGTAAGATTTAGAGAATCCGGCGTAGTAGAGAGAGTTGGACATTTCGATCATGGACTTTTGCACGGTCTTTTAAAGGTCTTTCATCCTAAAGGGCAACTGAATCACATGACTACATTCGATCAAGGAAAACCCGAAGGGAAACTTTACTCATACCATGAGAATGGGCAGATTTTAGCAGAAGGTCAATATAAAGATGGAGTTTTAGAGGGAGATTTTATTCGTTACTATTCTAACGGAGAAAGAGAAGTTCTAATTCCTTATGTTAAGGGAGAAATCCATGGCAAAATGATTGGATGGTATGAAAATGGGAATGAGAAAACGCAGCGTCATTACATTAATGGAAAGCTCCATTCTGAGAAAAACCTCCCTGGAATCATTCATTTTGATGAGAATCATACAATTACAGAGGTTCAAGAGTACAATCAAGGTGTTCTTCATGGGGATCATATTCAATATCATCCAAATGAAAGACAACGTTATCAAGTACGCTATGTCAATGGAAAGAAAGAGGGGATGGAAAAGTGGTTTAATTCCAGTGGCCGAGTTATAGGTGAGGGAGAGTACGTTGAGGGAAAGATGGTTGGAAAACATTGGAGGAAACATAAAAATGGAACGATGGCTTTTCTTGCAACTTATGATAAAACAGGGTTGCTAAAAGAACCGATTCGCGAGTTTGATAAAAATGGTCAAAAAATTGCCGAGCACTCTAGAAATTCTGAAGGACAGCTTCATGGAAAGTTTCAATCTTGGTTTTCTGATGGAAAGCTACAAACCAACAGCTATTATATTGATGGTGAACTCGAAGGTAAACATGTCCAATACTTTCCTTCAGGGCAGGTAAAACTCAATGGAAATTACAAAAACCAATTAAAAGATGGGCTTTTCCAAGAGTGGTACGAAGATGGAAAACTTGCCTTTAGAGGAACATTCAGTCAAGGAAATCGCAATGGAGAATTTTGCGATTGGTATCCCAATGGGCAAATGAAAATCCAAAGAAACTTCAAAGACTCCTTATTTCATGGAGAGCACAAAGAGTGGTATGAAGATGGATCTCTAAATGTTGAGGCTAGGTATGAAATGGGTAGAAAAGATGGAACCTTTAGATCATGGAATCAAAAAGGGACACTTCTTTTCGAAGGAGCTTTTGACGAAGATAGTCCCATTGGAACACATACGACCTATTATGATTCTGGAGAAAAGTTTGAGGTCTTTCACTATTTGGACGGAAAAAAAGAAGGAAAGCATGAACAGTACTATCAAAATGGTCAAGTTAAATTAAGTGAAACCTTTAAAAATGATTTTCTTGAAGGAGAAGCTCTAGGTTATTTTGAAGATGGTAGTGAAGCGTTTATTAGAAATGCAAAAGAAGGAAAACCCATTGGAGTTCAGAAAAAGTTTTATCCTTCTTCTAACGGAGCCAAAGGGGCATTATCCAGTCTTTATTTCCATAATGACAAGGGTGAGCTTCATGGTGAGCAAAAGTCTTATTATCAGAGTGGCATTATTAAAGTATCGATTGGCTATGAGAATGGTCAGCTACATGGATTAAAAGGTCTATGGGATCAAGAAGGCAATCTTCTTGAAGAATCCAAATACATAAAAGGAAGGTTGGAAGGACGTCACTTTGCACGAGATCAAGAGGGTCGAGAAATTGTTTGTCATTACAAGAATAATAAACGAGAAGGTCCATACTATATCTACTATCCTTTAGATGTTACTGATGGAGAAAAGGTCAAAGCCATTGAAGGGACCTATCAAAACAACAAGGTTCATGGTGACGTCACTGAATACGATCCTAGTGGGGCAAAGATTAGCATCACGACCTATAAAAATGGAAAGAAAGATGGAGATGCAAAGCTTTTCCATAGAAACGGTCGGACAGCCATTCGGTTAACATTCAAAGATGATTTAAGGGAAGGTCCCTCGTATCAGTACCATGCTTCAGGTATGCTTTACAGAGAAATTGAGTTTGTAGGAGATCAGAAAGAAGGACAGGAGAAAACTTACTTTAAAGATGGTCGTTTAAACAGCATTTACCCTTATAAAAGTGGAAAGCTTGATGGAAAAGCTGAGCATTGGAATGAATCAGGGATTTTGATTTTTGAAGCTGAATATAAAGATGGAAATCAACATGGCAAATTCAAAAAATACTATGATTCAGGAAAGCCTCGTCTAGAACAAACCTTTGATAACGGTAAACTGGATGGTCTAAAGAAAAGCTATGGCCAAGATGGCAAGTTTGTAGAAACACTCTACAAAAATGGAGTGAAGGTTTCTAAGTAAGACTATTGAATACCTTGAAATTGAAAAAGGAAGGTGCTTCCCATCTTCTTTTTTTTTTGCAGTTGCATTGTTGTGAGAGAAGGGATTTCTAACTCCTTTTGACAGCTTCCCTCTACAAATAAAAGCCCGCCAATATGTAGGAGATGGAGGTTGTCGACAAGAACCAAGGTCTTTTCTTGCAGCCCTTTTTCGTAGGGAGGATCAATGTAAATAAGATCAAATGTTTTCCCGTTTAATCTCTTTAAAAGAAGTAAAACATCTCCAACAATGAGAGTTGTGAGTGGAGAGAGATACAGTTCGGTAATGTTTTCTCTAAGAATTTTTAGAGCAGAGCGATCTTTTTCAATAAAAGTGGCCTCTTTTGCTCCCCTACTAAGAGCTTCTATTCCCATGGCTCCAGAACCAGCATAAAGATCTAGAAAGGTGCAGTTTTCAACGTAAGTTTGGGCAATATTAAAGACCGACTGTCGGAGTTTTTCAGAAGTAGGACGTGTCTTATCACCTTTTGGCGTTTTAAGCGATTGATTTTTTAAAAAGCCACCAGTGATTCTCATCGGACTGCAGTAGGAATATGAAGAGGTTCTAAGATGCTTTGCGCTTCTTTTAAAAAGAAAGGATCATCATTTTTTAAGAAGTAGTCATAGCACACGTAAGCCTTTTGCAAGGCAATTCCTTTTTTAATAGAATGCGTTGCTTTCTCAGCATGCTTAAAGGAAATGGTTTGTTTAATATTGATCCATTTCTCTTCACACCTTCCTTGTAAGATAAGATCGAAGTCTTTTAACTCATCAATGCAACCATAAACGATATAGGGGCGGTCAGCATAAAGCGAAGGTAGTGTTTTTTCATTAGGATAGAATTCAATTTCAGTCTCGTTAATGATGCTAGTAACGTTTAGATGAATATCCTTGGCAACAAAAGATTCAATGTGCTTTACAAGCACTGATAATTGCCTTGAAAAGGATGCATTTGTTTTAGAATACATCAGCTCTCCATTATTGAAAGTGCTCAAGAGATCAAGCATTGGAAGATTGTTTCTTTGACTTGCAGTAGCAGTAAAGATGGAGAATTTCCCTTGGTTTTCTTTAGTCAATTTTTTGAAGTCATTCTTATGATCTTGCAGAGATCTAAACAAATGCCCATCTGTTATTAAAACAACAATATTTTCCTTATCAGGAGCAAAATAGTTGGAAACGTTGGATAAGAGGTCAAAGGCATTGTAATTGATGAAGAAGCCTTGGTAGTTTTGATCCATTAAAAAGCCTCTAGCTTTCGAAACAGATGTCTTACTCCAAGAGGTGGGAGTCTCACTAAATGGAATCATTTCTGCATCAGCAATGACGATGTTAAAAGAATCACCTTCTCCTAAATATGAAAGGGCTCGTCCTACACCTTCTTTAAAGACTCTAAAGCGGTGTTTTTTTATATTATTCGACCTATCGATTACAAAAATGTAATGTTGATTTGGAGAGGCAAAATTAAGGTTTTGGGAGGGTTTCATTTTTATTGAGAAGAGATAACCTTTACCATCATTTCGTTTGGAATAGTAGACTGAGGTATCAAACTCATTGTTATAAGAAACCGTTTCAAGGTGAGAAGGTGGTGGAATTTCTGTGAGAAATGCATTTGTAAAGCGGGTTGACTGATTCAGCGATCGTTTTTCTGAGTCAGAAGGTGAGCCTTCTAATTCTGGGCTAGCAAGAGTTACATATCCTGATGATAGAAGAGTTTCTTCATGGTAATTCTCGAGAATTGTTTTGGATTGAGAGCGAATCATATCAGTCTTTAGTGGAGAAAGCTCTCCACCAGAAAAAGTGATTTCAGATTGAATTCTCGGTGGTACTGGATTCCCTTCAATGATCCCTCGTGTGTTAGGGAAACGTTCATCGCGATTTGCCAAACAAATAACTCTATCAGCTTCAGGTGGGTCCTCAAAAGTTTTTTTTGGGGTCATTACAGTTTTGTTTGGGAGAAATTTTTTCCCTGCAATATGTGGAAGCATTAAGCCATCTGGAGAGCTTTGAAGAAGTGCGATTCTTTTCTTTATATATTCAAGGTGTTTTTCTCTTATAGAAGGTGTTGTTGCGATATCCAACCCAGGAGTCTGAGAAGGGTAATAGGTTGGACTAAGAGGATCTAAAAGGGGGTGCTGAATCTCTTCGAAAGAAGGATTAAAAGAATCGGATTTGACAGTTGAATAACGATCGGTCCGTTCAATTAAAGTTGCCATTGATTGAATGTGTGGGATGTCTTCAACAAGCTTACTGGGAATTCTACTCTCAGTTTTTGGGGAAATCTCTTTTCTTTTAACTTCAGGAAGGGGAAGTTCATTCAGGTTAAGATTTGTTGCTTCTCTATTAGCAAATTTTTCGAATTGAGCTTCAGAATCCTGGATCTGAATAGGAGTTTCATTTTTTGTTTCTAAAGCAAAAAAAGAATTTTGAAGTTTTGGAACGGAAAAGCTAGGAAGCCTTTCTGAGAGACTTTTTTCTCCTTTTTGCACTGAAGGTTGGTAATCGTTTTGAACGATAACATCTTCAATAAAGCGTTCATTTGTCGCGATATAATTTCCTTTAATGTCTAGTTCGGATGGAAGAGATTTCCGATGATGCTTAAGAAGTGTGGGATGTTTTAAAGTTGGGTTAAAAGGAAGAGGTTTTTGAGACAAAGCAAAGGTTTCAGAGCTTGTTTCTGTAGCAATTTCTAAATTAAGTGTGGAGTCAAAAACTGGAGAAAATGTTTTTCCTGTGGATGGAAGAAACAAGGAAGATGTTTCGTTTGTTTCTAAAGGTGAACCAGAGGAACCTTTTGTGTTTAAAGAAAACTCCATCGGCGAAGGAGATGTTTTTAGATGAGGGAATTCAATCGAACGAGAAATCATTGCTAAAGGGTCATACTCTTGACGTTCGATGTTAAGCGGATTAGTGGAGTCAGTAGATGGATTAGCCGTTAGAGTATCAACTGTTTCTGAGAAAGTGAGAGGACTCTGTTTTTCAGGTTTTGGCGTATGGATTTTTTCTTCAACGTTTTTATGAGGTTCTATGTAAACATAAGGGTTCATTATTGCTAAAGCGCTTCCATGAAATTCTTGCGCTTTTTCAGGCAGGTTTATTCCTTTTTTAGAGCAATAAAGATCACATTCTGGTGTTAGAGTAAAGGTCATCACTCCATGATTAAGTTCTGTCGCAATTATTGGGCCTTGAGGGAGGGAGTATTTAGAAGGGACAGGAGAAGTCTTTTCTCGTGAGGGGTAGTGAGGGGTAGAGGCTACAGCAGTCTCAGTAGGTTTGATATAGAGATAAGAACTTGCTTCAAAAGCTTCACGATCTAAGGAAGAAAGTTCTAACTCTATTTTTTCTTGCTGGTAGGATTTATAAGGAAGATCACAGGGAATAGAGACCTCTTTAAAAACAAAAAGAGAAGAATTGATTCTAGGGATTTCTAAAGAGAGTTGTATTTCATTAAGGTGAAAGCAACCTCCCATTGTTTCGAGAGATGGCAAAAGAACCACTGGTTTTTTTTGCTTAGTTATGTTTGAAACGTCAGCCCATTTAACAGATTTAAAATAGCCTTCAGCAAAATAGCCTTTTCCTGAGAATGTTTTTTTCCCATGAGGAGCATAGTCCTTGATAAGCTTTACATTAAAAACAACATGACTTTCAAGAGGATAAGATGAAGTCACGGGGAAACAATCATCAAAGTAAGAATAGCAGTCATCAACATGAAAATGCCTTTTATTTACTTTTTCACTGGTTGGGAAAAGCAACTCTCTTTTTGTCTTTTCTCCATTTGTAATTGATGTTTCAGTTTTTTTATGATCAAAATCACGATTGATGAGAGAAGATTCAAAAGAGTAAGGATTGGAACTATTGGAAGGAAGATTTTCAAGGTTTAGAGGAATTTTTCTTGATAAAAAGTCATGTTTTGTTTCTTTTTCTTGTTCAAGATTTGGATCAATAGCTAGTGGAAATTCACTATTATCTGCAACAAATGGAAGCAAAGAAATCTCTCCTTTTTCAGTTTGAGGTTGAAAACGCTCTCTGTAATTAGATTGCTTTGTTATTAGAGCATCAAAGGGTCCTTCTGCAAAGAACCGATTACAAAACAAAGCAAGCAAGACGACTAATATGATGATTAATCGTTTGCACCTTAAGGAAAAGGAGGAATTTTCCTTCATGAGATCTCTCTTATTGACTCTAATTAATAAGCATTAAGAACATTAATTTCTTGTATACTTACACTAACACGCTTGTAAAGGTTGTGGGGAATATGGGGATTATTCTTAATCTCGCTATAGAGTGTTAGTGCATTTTCGTGGAGTTCTTCCATTTCCGCTAAACACTCTTGTTGGTAAAGGTTTTTTGCTTCAAGGCGTATCTTTTCTGCATCGATAAACTTCATGTATGCATCAAAAATATGTTTCTTTGAAGAATCGCGATGAAGGTTCACAAGATAGTCTTGGGTGGCCAAATCTTCTTGAGAAGTGAAATCATCTTTAATGCGATCTAAAAAGAAGAGATAGCGTGCATCCTGTTCAGAACGATCAGAAATTAAAGAACGGATTTTTGCATACTCAATAGCTGCTTCTAAATGTGTCGGTTCAGAGCTTGCATTTTTACGAATTTGCAATTCCTTTAGGTCGTTTAAAATGGAGAGGACTTCTCCATTTGTTTCGCTTCTTAATCCCTCTTCTAGAAGTTCAAAATGAAGTCGTGCTGCTTCAAGCGTTGCATGATTTGCAAGCGCTGTTGGAAAGTGGTCAGCTAAAGTATGTATGAAACTATATGTTTCATACGCTTTTTCCTTTTCTCCTATTGCATCATAAGCGATGGCGAGTTCAAAAAAAGCGTCTTTTTTGGAAACCCAGTTCAATTCGAGCTTATCACTTTGCTGTTCTAAAAGTTGCTTAAGAAGGTCTAATTTCTTTTCATGAGCACTTTGGTAAGAAAGAAGTTTTGCAAGTTTAATGACTTCATGTTCAAGGTGAAGATTTTTAGGAGTAATAGGGATAAGCTCCTTATTTGAAAGGAGGAGTGTTTGATAATGAGAAATTGCTTGATCCGTTGCACTTATGACTTCAGGATGAGGGTTTATTTTTTCTCTCCATTCTCCATCATAATAGTCTTTGACTTTTTGATAATAGTGGTCAGCAAGCCATAAGCGGTTTTCTTCTTTTATAGCCACATCGCCCCTTGAAACTGCCTCTTCTAAATGTTCAGCAGCATGGTTAATACATTCTTTTTGCTGAGCAGTGTCAGGTGGAATTTTTCCTGTCTCGCCATAACCTGCAAGTGAGATATAAGCATTGTAAAGCTGCAAGTGTGTAGAAGGGGAATCATAGAGATCAGGATTGAGGGCCATCGCTTGTTCTAAGTGCATACAGAACGCAGAGTTATCTGCTCCTGCTTCTGCATGGCAAAGCCCTGCAATAAAATGAGCTTCAGCAAGAACGATAGAGTCTTCTTCTCCAGAATTTGTTGTAAAGATATGATCTTGTAAACAGCGGAGAGCTTCTGAGTAATAATCAAGTTCATAAGCTGTTTTTGCATAAAGAAGAGAGTAATCTTTCATCTCATTGTCATTCAAACAATTTGAATGTGCTAAAATAGATTGTAAATCATTGAAAAAATTTAGCTTAGAGTAGTTGCTTTCTTCGCTGCAATGTTTATATAAGTTAAGGGAGGAAGAAAGGAAAAGCTTCCAAGCAACATCAATACGACTACTATCTTTGAAATCTGTTATATATGTCTGAAAGGACTCATAAGCTTCTAACCATCTCTCATTCTGATGTGCTAAAAGACCGTATTCAAAAATGAAGCTTTCTTGATTATGAAACTCGGCGTAGTTGTCTTTAATCATTTTGAGTTTTTCACCTGCTTCGCTAATGGCTCCTTGTTCTTTGAGGATCATCGCATGCATAAAAAGAGCTTTAGCAATCTCTTGATCTTCTGGAAAAAGAGAATCAAGCATATTAAATGTACTGCTAAACAGGGCTTCGTCACTGATTTGATGTGCGCAAGCCATTTGAATAAGAAGAGCATTTTTCAGTTGGTCAGAGGGAATGTAGGTAGAACCGATATACTTTTTAAGGAGAGAAATTGCATTTTGATACTGTCCCATGCAGAAATAACTCTTTCCAACAATGAAATTAACAGCGGGCAGATAATCTTCAGGAATATTTCCTAAGAGAGTCCCGTAACTATTAATCACCTCTTCATAAGCTTCGTTTTGGAAGAGAAGAGCAATTAAGTTAAAAGTAGCTTCATGGGTTCTTTTACCTTCCATTGCTTTGACTTCTCTGAAAGTTTCAGTAGCAGCCTCTTTATTGTATCTTGCCTGGAGAGATCCTGCTTGAAAAAGAAGATCTTCTTTCATGTGAGAGTGTTTCTCAGCAAGTTTTTGATAAGCTGCAGCACCTTTTTCGTAATCTCCAAGGATTGCATGGATTTCTGCAATAGCAAATTCTGAAATTTCGTTATAATGTCCTTCAGGGAGGCTTTCATAATAATTCTGTGCTTCGCGGGTAAAAGCAGTTTTTTCTTCTGCATTTTCTGATTCAAGGGCTTGCCTGAAAAGAGCTTCACCCATTAGGAAATTAAGCTCTGCTTTTCGCTCTTGAATTTCAGTTTTTTTGCTAAATAGATAGGGACGTCCACCTTTTGCTAAGTCTCTGTACATATCAAGTTCATAATAGCATTGGAGCTTGTTGAGGAGGGTTTTCTCAATAATTGCTGGATCACTGATTAATTGATAAGTTTCTAAAGCATCAGTATAGTTGTTTTCCTGAAGATAGATATCCCCTAAAATTCCAAAACAATAATCTTTCAAGGAGCTTTTTGGATATTTATCTAAAAAATCAACAATTTGAGTTTTAACGATTGCAAAATCGCCATCTTTCCAAAATTCCGCAATGCGTCGGATGAGAAAAGCTTCTTCATCTGACTGTGTTTGCGTTATTTTTACTGCTTGCTTTGCCTCTACTTTAGAAAGACCAAAAGTGATCAATGACGCGCTAAGTATTAAGCAAATGCGAAAATTTGAATGAAACATATCCGTTGTCCCTACTCAGTTATGTTAGAGTTATTCTGAAAGGAAAGGGCAAACAATACTCTAACCTTACTAATTAATTTTTGATTAT
>JAUHQH010000172.1 GCA_030408485.1 Candidatus Neptunichlamydia sp.
TCCAAAAGCAATTTTATCAGGAAAATCTCTGCGCTACGTCTTGCAGTATTTTTGATAAATGGTATTACAGAGATTGAAGATATGTTTGATTTCCAACTTTTCCCATAACTTCTCCATTTTCTGGGAAAAAGAATACAAGAATTCGGAAGAATAATTCGAGAAAACTTAATTATTGTCGTAAGGATGCAAAAAAGTTATGATTGAATTTTGAATTGTTTTTGGAAGGTAAATGAGCTGATGAAAATAAAAGTGGGTGCAAGAGGATCTAAGCTTTCAAGAAAGCAAGTGGAAGAGGTGATGCAAGAGTTGAAGATCGATTATACAGTCGACTATGTTGAAACGATTGGAGATCGTGATCTGAAGAGCTCTTTAGGACGGATGGATAAAACCGATTTTTTTACCCGAGAAATTGATCAAAAGGTTTTAAATAGAAGCTGTGATGTAGGAATCCATTCGGCGAAAGATCTTCCAGACCCACTTTCAGAAGGCCTGAAACTCTTAGCTTTGACAACAGGGGTCGATTCAAGCGATAGCTTAGTAATCCGAGAAGGAGAACAATTTGAACGCTTAAAAAGAGGAGCGATCATTGGTTCCTCTTCTTTTAGGCGCGATGAAGTGATCAAACGGTTGCGTCCGGACCTTAAATGTATTGAATTAAGGGGTTCCGTTGATGTCCGTCTTGCAATGCTAGACCGTGGTGAAATTGATGGGCTTGTGGTTGCAGAAGCAGCTTTGATCCGTTTAGGATTAACCGGAAGGAATCGGATGACACTCCCAGGTGAAACGACTCCCTTACAAGGAAAGCTCGCAGTCATTGGTCGAAATGATGATAAAGAAATGGAACTCCTTTTTCACCCAATCGATGGACGGCAAAAAATAAAGGCACTTTATTTAGGACTCAATCCGAAACATTATGGAAAAGAGGTTGCCCATCTACCAATTATTGAGATTATTCCACGCTCTTTTGATGATCCTACAATTGTGAGTGCTTTTGCAGATATTCCAGACTATACGCATTTAATTTTCACAAGTAAAACAACTGTAGAAGTCTTTTATGGGTATTTAGAAAAAAAAGGCTTTTCTTCTGCTGATCTCAATGGAAAAGAGGTAATTGCTGTTGGTAAAATTACAGCAAAACATCTTCGAGAAAAGGGGATTAGGGTTGACAAGGTTGCAGACAGCGAAACACAAGAAGGAATCATTCATCTCTTAGCCCTGGAGGATATGGACCAGTCCTATGTTTTTCTCCCTCAATCATCGAAAGCAAGGTGTGCTCTTTCACAAACCTTAGTACTCCGTGGAGTTCGACATCAACGGTGTATCTTGTATGATACAAAACCAAAAATTCCTTCTATCAAACCCAATTTAGAAAGTTTTGGCGAAATAATTTTTACAAGTCCATCAACAATTGATGCTTTTAGAAGAATTTTTGGTAAGATCCCTATTCATAAGAAAATCACTGCGATAGGGCCAGTGACTCGCAGTAAATTAAAAATTAATTTAGAGTATTTTACATGATCAAGGTTGTATTCTTTTGATCCGTTTGGTAAGCTTTTGGTCATTAACGAACGCTTGTAGGTTGTCATGGGATTTTTAGGGCTTTTTACGCGGCATAAGCCAAAAATCAAAGTCGAATCCACCAAAAAAGATGGGTTTAGTGGCTGGGTCAAATGCACCAAATGCGAGGAAATGATCCATGCAAATGAACTCCAGGAGAATCATAATTGTTGCCCTAAGTGCGAGCATCACTATCGCTTATCAGCAGCTCAAAGAGTAGATCTTCTTACAGACCAAGAAACGTTTGAAGAACTTTTTACCGAAATCTCTCCCAAAGATCCCTTAAATTTTGTCGATTCAAAACCCTATATAGAAAGACTTGCCAAAGCTCAAAACAAAATGGGAAGGAACGAAGCAATTCTTGCTGGAATTTGTAAAATTGAAGGAAGCGAAACAGCTCTTGGTGTCTTAGACTTTGGATTCATGGGAGGATCCATGGGATCTGTAGTCGGTGAGCGCATCACCCTTTTGATTGAACATGCTATTAAGAAGAAGCTTCCTGTTGTCCTTGTTTCATCTTCTGGTGGAGCGCGGATGCAAGAGTCGATTTATTCTCTCATGCAAATGGCTAAGACATCTGCAGCGCTTGCAAAGCTTCATAATGAAGGTCTCCTCTTTATTTCTGTTCTTGCGAATCCAACAACAGGAGGAGTCATCGCCTCTTTTGCTTCTTTAGGCGATGTTATTATTGCTGAACCGGATGCACTGATTGGTTTTGCAGGGCCACGTGTTGTTGAACAAACCATTCGGCAAAAACTTCCGGATACCGCTCAAAAATCCGAATTCCTACTCGAAAAAGGGATGATCGATTGTATCGTCAAAAGAGGAGAGCTCAAAGAAAAACTTCACTTTTTCATTGCATTTTTAATGGGCAAAGAAAAACAACCGACAAAACCTGAGAAAAAAGTTGAAAGGGAAAAGCTAGATAACCTGATCTCTGTTACTCAGAAGCAGCGAGAAAAAAACACCATAAAAGTTAGTCAAACATGATGAATAACGATGTCCCCACAGTGTTAGAAGAGGGAGTAGAGCTTCCTCTCTACGGATCAAAAGAAGCGGCAGGAGCCGATGTTCGTGCCTATATCACGGATGAAATGATCCTGAATTCTGGCGAAAGTAGACTCATTCCAACTGGGTTACGTTTTGAAATCCCTAAAGGTTTTGAAATTCAAATAAGACCTAGAAGTGGACTTGCACTTAAGCATGGTGTGACTGTCTTAAATGCTCCTGGAACAATCGATTCAGATTACCGTGGTGAAGTTGGAGTCATTCTTATTAACCATGGGAAAAACCCCTTTGTGATCACTCCAAAAATGCGAATTGCTCAACTTGTTTTTGCTCGTGTTATTCAGGCATGCTATAAAGAAGAAGAATGCTTAAAGGGAACAGAAAGAGGGGAGGGTGGTTTTGGCCATACTGGAAGGTATTAATTTACTTATGAAGAAAGGAGACGAAATTACACTTTCAGAACTCATTGAAGAGGGTGTTATTTGCTTTTTAGAGGCAGATAGTCGTAATACTGCCCTCAAAAAACTTGTCGATGCTTTAGCTGACTCTGGTGAAATTGTGGATAAGGAGAATTTCTTTGAAGCGATTATTAAAAGAGAAAAAATTGTTTCTACTGGGATTGGAATGGGAGTGGCAATTCCTCATGCTAAACTGCCAATTTTTGATCGCTTTTTCATAGCAGTGGGTCTTCAAAAGGCAAAAGAGGGGATTCATTGGGATGCACTTGATAGAGCGCCTGTTCGTCTGGTTTTTATGATTGGAGGACCAGCAAACCAACAAACAGATTACCTTAAAATTTTATCTCGTTTAACTGTAGCAATTAAAGATGAAGACAGGCGCAAAAAACTTCTAAATATTAAAACAAAGGAAGACGTGACCTCTCTTTTTGAGGGATGTTAGCGTTTAGAT
>JAUHQH010000173.1 GCA_030408485.1 Candidatus Neptunichlamydia sp.
TGACTTGGAGTTTGGCAATGGCCATTGGAAATTTGATTCCTTGGGAGCCCAGCGAATGCTGGGCCCAAAATTGTCGTTAAAAAAATATTGGAGACCATTGGGATTTTAAGGAAGAGCTCTTAGTAGCTTAAAAACTTTTTAAGGATCTAGGCATTTTTTATCGCTTCTAACCCAATAAGCATTTTTTAAAGCAGTCCCTAATTCATATTGACAAAGAACATGAAAGATTTGCAAGCAGTCATTTTGCAAATCTTTGCTTTGACGATTTCCGAAGAGGTTTTTATGGGAAATCGAGCACAACGCTCTTTAATATGCATCGATGAGATCTGGGACCTTCTCAAAAGCCCGCAAATGGAAGGTTTTATTGAGAGTATGGCTAGACGCCTGAGAAAGTATAATGAGAGCCTTAATGGTGGGGACTCAAGGGTTAAAAGATTTTAAACAATCTCCAGGAGCAGCGGCAGTTTTCCAAAACTCCAACTGGCTCGTTATGGTTGGCAGGGATGATGACGCGATTAATACCTTGAAAAAAGAGAGTATTATCCAAATGAACGACCAAGTCGAGATGATCCTCAGAGGGCTTCATATGGTTAAGGGCAAGTATGTGGAAGCCTTAATTTATAACAAGGAGACAGGGTTTTATGCACATAACCAACTTAAACTGGACTCGTTCTCAGCTCTTCTTTACTCCAACAAAGACCGAAGAATTCCAAGCTGTTCTTAAACTCAAGAAAGAAGGGAATTCTATTGAAGAAGCGATAGAAAAAGTGATTCAAATTCAGGAGAGCAAATCATGCAACCAAAGATCCTTTTATTTTCAATGTTATTAGGGCTGTTTTCTACCCTCCAGGCATCAGAAGACAACTTGGATATCAGCTATGAGACCCTTTCTATTAACGAGATCCAAATTTCTCCTAGATACCATCAATTCAATAACTTTGATCCTGAGCACCATAAGACCATTATACGCATAGCCAATTTGCCTCAAGCTGAGAAAATCAGAGTGAAATGGAAAAGGCCTATCTTTGAAAAGGACTTCTTTCTATTTGCCCGATGGGAATAGGGGATGTTTATTTCGATGTTTATGGCGTTTCATTCCAAAAGGTAGTGGTTGAAAATCTCCCTAGTCGTGTATTTCAGCAAGGCAATCAGATCTTAATAGAAGAGGGTTTCAGAAATTTCCATATAAACCGCAGTGATTAGAGAGTGTGTATGCATATTTAAAAGCAGACCATCATGAAAACATCTTTCCTATAGAAGAAGAAAGTTTGACGCGAGTCATTCAAGAAGAACTCAAAAAAATTCCAGAAGAAAGTTCTGCAAGAGAAACAAAAAGAGCGGAAAGAAGCTGCTATTAGACGTTTAAAATCGCCAAAACCTGTTCAAGGCATTCGGAGAAGCCTCAGAATACCACAAAGCATTTTTTGATCCCTCTATCATAGTAAATCAAGACATTACCGACCTAAATGGAAACCTGATAGCAGGAAAGGGGACGGCTATTAATTCTTTAGAGATGAGACCTCTTTCTTGTGGTCTTTTGCTTTTTGATGGGACAAATCCAGAGCACATTGAACATCTTAGTGCATCAAGACCCCATGGAGGCTTTAAATTCGGATTTAGGAGTCCATTTTCTTGGAGAAACCGGAACGGTGCGTTCTCGAGTTTATGATGTGAGTCCCATCCACATCAACCTTCCCATATTTTCTGCGGGGTGTGGAGGAATTGATTACACGATGGGAGCGATTGATATTGCCAGCAAAGACGAAATGATTAAAGCTCTCAAAAGCATCATGAGCAATGTGGGTTCTTACCCTTTCCTTTTAGGTTTGGAGGTTGTTTCTCCGATGATCACCGATCTTACAACAAGGATTCAAGATTGGGCTAATCAGCTCAATAGCATCAATATTAATTCTTGTGAGATTGGAGCTTCTCTTGTTCAAGGAGTTTGGCCGCAGTCAGAAGCTTCAAAGAAGTATATTTGCCAAAACGTCGCTACAGGCATTCCACAATTCAAGGATCTCATAGAAACGAGACATAAGTGTCATGAAGATGAGGGATTCCAGGATAAAATCGCAAAGAAAGCAGCCAAAAATACAGATCTTTTCGTGGGTAACTATAATATTGCCTATACTGTGCTCAGAAAATTTCCAGATCTTGACCCTCTTACTCAACAACTTTTCCTGAATCTAACAGGAACAGTCATCTCTCAAGGAAACAAAACGACCTTTTCCCCTCCGAAAGGAGAGGATGTGTTTAAGGTGATTGAGTATGAGGGAGTCATTAAAGGAGCTTACAAGTTTGTTGAAGATCCTCAGGATCCTTTATTTGTAAGCATTGCTTTAGAAGACTTAACGATCCATCCAGAGCAGGCGTGGAATCACAAGGTTCTTTCTGTTCTTCTCTCCCTTGAAAAAAAGATCTTATAAGAGCGCAGCAAAAGATGTAGTCTTACCGCAGAAGAAAAATCCTTTCTCCGAGGAACGAAGTTTCCTATAGGAAGCTTGACCTCTTTAATGACTCAATGGGGTGGAAGAGAAGCCTCACTTACTTCTTTGACAGAGTGTGCTGATATTATCTCTATGGAAAAAACTCTGATTTTCTTCGAGATGTTCTCACAAGTGTGCTTACCCGAGCTGAAAGCCTAAGGAGTGCCCAGGTAGACCCTGAGGCTATTCAAAAATATATTGATAACTTGGAGTCTATTAGACAGGACCTTAACCATAAGCAAAATAGCAATTATCAGCGGATGACAGTAAAAAATGAGCAGATCCGTTTCCTTCTTGAGGTTGATAGATCTGGGCGGGAGCAGGTGAGAGGAGATTTTTAAATGTTCGAAATAAGTATAAAAAGGAAAATTAAAAAAATTATTTCATACTTTAAAACAACAAACAATAGAAATATAACCAAAGTCATGAAATCGAAATATTTTTATTGTAAAAAACAAAAGAAAAAACTGTTCATTAAAACTGGGAATAAAGCTGTATATTATACACAGATCAAAGCACAAAAAACGAACGCCTAGACCATATGCATTCTC
>JAUHQH010000174.1 GCA_030408485.1 Candidatus Neptunichlamydia sp.
ATGTGTATAAGAGACAGTTCTTATTCAGACTTGGGGAGTTCATCGTCAATATTTTTATGGATAAGACGTGCTCCGCGAAGACCTGTCATGTAGTGGAAAACCCAATCAAGCATGACGGCAAATTGACTGCGGTAACTAACGAGATAGAAAACATGAATAAATCCCCAAATCAGCCAGGCAAAGATTCCTTTAAAGTGCATCCCACGGAAAAAGCCTACTGCTTTATTTTTCCCGATAGTAGCAATTCCCCCCTTATCAAAGTATTTAAAGGGACGTCTTTTTTCTTTACGAACTTGTTTGCGGATCATTCGTCCAACGTAGCGTCCTTGTTGTATGGCAGTTGGAGCAACAGCGGGAAGTGGTTTCCCATCTTTTCCCATCGTGCAGGCTGCATCCCCGATAACGAAAATTTCAGGATGTTCTGGAATGGATAGATCAGGCTCAACCATTGCTCGTCCTTGGCGATCAATAGGAACATCCAGAGTTTTTAAGAGAGGAGAGGCTTGGTTGCCAGCCGCCCAAATCACATTGCGTGCCGCAATAAAGTGTTCTCCTACTTGAGCGCCTTCTTCTGTAATATTGGTCACGAGTTCTCCAGTGATGACCCTGACTCCCATCTTCTCTAAGTCTTTTTTTGCTCTTGCCGAAAGTTTTTCAGGGAAGGGAGGGAGAACACGAGGTGCTCCTTCTACAATATAGATTTTAGATTTTTCAGGGTTGATCCGTCTAAAGTTCTTAAACATCGTTTGGTGTGCGATTTCTGCAATGGCCCCTGCCATTTCAACACCTGTTGGTCCTCCTCCGATGATGACAAAGTTCAAGTATTTTTCTGTTTCATGGATGCTATCCATCCGTTCTGCTTTTTCAAAGGAGATGAGAATCCGTTCTCGGATTTTTAAGGCATCGGTAATGGTTTTAAGGCCAGGAGCTAAGGGTTCCCACTGGTCATTTCCAAAGTAAGAGTGCCTGGCACCTGCTGCAACAACGAGATAGTCATAGGGGATATGATCTCCATTCACCAGAACAATTTCATGTTTCTTCTTATCAATCGATTCAACCGTTCCCATGATCACAGTCGCATTCTTTTGATTTGCAAAGATTTCCCTTAGGGGCGTGGCAATATCTGCAGGAGAGAGTGCTGCACTTGCTACTTGATAAAGAAGAGGTTGAAAAAGATGGTGATTCTTCTTATCGATAAGAAGAATATCTAAATTGGCTTTGTTTAGTATTTGAACGCAGTTGATTCCAGCAAATCCACCACCAATAACGACAACACGCGTATAAATCATGAGTCCTCCCCTTGGCTTATATATACATCATCGTTGTAAAAAAGTATAAATCCTTTTTACAATCGCCCCTTGATTTAATTATGACATATTATGCAAGAGTAGATTGTGCAATGCTTTGAAAAAGAAAAAACGATTCCATTGAGTGAATCTCTAAATCTCAAGTGGGAGGAGGCTCAAAAAGAAGTTCCCAGACTAACAAAAGGATGGTTTGAGTTGAGTTGATTGGAGCCTTCGATTTGTTTGGAATTCATTCGTGATTATTGGTTTAACGCCCTTCCTTATATTCCCACTTTTCGCGCTTTTATTGATCGTTTTTTTGCAAAGGTTGAAGAGGTAGGGATGGTTGCTGCGACCAGCGGAATCTTCTTAACCTACAGCCTTACAGAAAGATCAGAATTTTTTTAGGAGGGCTGTCCCTTGGATTTTTCAAAGGGGGCGGTATAGGAATTTTCTCCTCAGGAGTTCTTGTTGAAGAAGCTCAAAGTTTTAAGGAATTAGAAGTCCCACTTAAACTCGGGAGTGAAAAGATTGCTCCTGACCTTCTCCTTCCCTTTTATCGCTCTTTCGGTTTAGATGTATATCAGTTGCTTTTATAGTGATTGGTATCCCGATGGAGGGGTGGGAAATGTCCTTTGCAGTGCAAGTGAGGAGGCAATCTTTGACTATCGGATCCGTGAAAAGGAGAGAGACTCTTTAGCTTTTTCCTCCTTTTTGGACTGGCTAATCTTTTATATGGAATAGGCGGAATGACGTTAAGTGTGAAGGATTTTTATTCCAATTATGATCCTTCTCTTGGTCTTGAACTTTCAAGTGAAGAAGAGGGAACCAACTAGAGTGATAAAAGTTACTCATGTTCAACGTCCCGGTTTTTCTCTTGCGGACTATAGGAAAGGGACACGAAATCATCGGATCCTTGTTTTTGGAAGGATGGAGCTTAATTATCTCCGTGATTTAGCTAGTGACCTTAAGGAAGGGCGTCTTAAAAATGTTGTGACAGAAGAAAGTCCTTGTACCATTATTACTCGAGGACTCTCTCCTCCTAGGGAACTCATAAAATTGTGTAGGAAGCTCAGAGTTCCAGTCTTTAAAACAGAAATGCGCTCTATGACTCTTCTCACGAAGCTCACCATGATTCTTAATGATTTTTTTGCACCTGTGGAATCTGTTCATGGAACACTGGTCGAAGCTTATGGAATTGGGGTCTTGATACAAGGGGATTCCTCGGTAGGAAAAAGTGAAGTTGCTTTAGGTCTGATTCAAAAAGAGCACCGCCTAATATCAGATGATGTTGTGAAGCTCCGGGCGCGGGAAGGGGTTGTGGCGATTGGATTTGGTCATGACCTTAATAAGCATCTTTTGGAACTGCGCGGAATAGGGATTGTTAATGTGACTCATCTTTTTGGTGCGGTATCGATCCGAAAGGAAGTTCCGATTGATATTGTCGTCCACTTAGAAGATTGGAATGAAGCGCATTACTATGACCGTATTGGTTTAGAAGAACGGTTTACAGAGTTTTTAGGGGTAAAGGTTCCTCTTTATGTACACCCTATAAAACCTGGGAGAGATGTGGTGTTACTCATAGAAACAACTCCTCTCAATCATCGCTTAAAAGAAATGGGCTACCACTCTGCGAAAGAATTCAATCGGAAACTTTTAGAAGAAATAACGAGAAAGAAAGAACTTGGAAGAGAAGCTTGAATCCCTTGCAAAGGTGAAAAATAAGTTAGGCCTTCATGTCCGTCCTGCAACAAAGATTGCAAAAATTTTGCAGAAGAGAAAAGCAAAAGTTACATTGACTTATAAGGGCAAATCGGTCAATGCTCGTAGCATAATGAGTGTCATGATATTAGCTGCGCCTAAAAATGCGAAGCTCAAAATCGAAGTCGAAGGGCCAAGTGCTAAAGAAACACTTAGTGATCTATTATTAGCTTTTGATAATAAATTTGGGGAGGACGGATGATCGTGTCAGGAGAAATTCTCGAAGAAATTACCTTAAAGGGTGCTCGTATTAGTGGAGGAATTGTCATTGGTAACCTTTACTATATTGAGGGGTTTCAAGAGGAAATTGTCCCAGAGTTTTCCATTCCTAATTCAGAAGTTGAAAAAGAAATTGGAAGGTATCGTCGAGCCATCCTATCCAGTCGTGAAGATCTTCACGACCTCCAATGCTTCTTAGCCAAAGAGGGGTCTACTGAAGCGGTTTCGATTATCGACACCCATATTCAAATGCTTGAAGACCCCTTCATGACAACTTTTATGGAAAAGAAAATACGGCAACGGATGAAAAACACCGAAACCGTTTTCCGTTCTGTTATGAC
>JAUHQH010000175.1 GCA_030408485.1 Candidatus Neptunichlamydia sp.
TGAATATTATAGATTTTGCGCGACATCTCCTTTATGGAGCGACCATCCAACAAATAGAACAATGTAATGTGAATAAAAAAATTGAGGAAGGAGAATAATATGGGATCACAATTGCTACTTGCAAAGGGAGCTGATTATATATTTACAAAATTGCCTGAATCACGTGAGTAGCTTCGGCTTGCTTAATGGAACGGTCAATTTATCCAAGATCTTAAACCAATAAATTTCAACAAGTCTCGTTCTGACTCCCTTGCTCAACTGGTGATCCCAATGATCACCGTCAAGTTTTTCCTTAACCCCTTGAAAGGGTAGATATTAACATCCTTATGTTCACAGTTGCTTATAAAGGGATTACTCTTACTCTAATAACTCCGAGCGAATCGATCTGATAAAACGCATTCTTCTATTTATTGAATCCGAGAACATTGGTATCCGTTCAGTTGGGTATCCCTAGATTGCTGGCGCTGTAACCTGTGGGTGGTATGTTGATCGGTATCCTTGGAAGAAAAAAGGGAAAACCTCTTTTTCTTGCTTCTTTAAAGTCATCCAGACAGAGACGGCTCTTTCCATGAATCGACTCCCTTCTTCACTTTGGGGGTTCCATAGGAGGTTTTTCGCGTCTTAAGGATCTTTCGGCGATATTGTTTGTGCATTCTACTTCTGCATGTTTTGTAAAGAAAAGGAGCTTTTGAAACTGGTCGAGGAGCCTTTCTGCAAAACGGGCAAAGGTGTCTGATTCGTTGGCTAAGATGTCGACCATGGTTTCTTCAAACCGTTTTTTTCGATAGTAAACCCTTTGCCGCATTGTTTCTTTGCAGGTCAGAAGATTTCTTGCAGTTCAAAAAGGGCATTTTCAGCTAAATTCTGATCCTCAGACTTCCTTTCTGCAAATTTCTTCAAGTCTCGTTTGATGTGGACCAAGCAATACTGGTGCTTTTTATATGCATAGACTTGATAAAGGTTCTTCCGGTTGCTCTTTCACATTCAACCTGGGTCGCGGTTGGGTTGATATCAGGGAGCTCTACTTGTTGCAGGATCTGAGGCGGCTTTTTCTTAAGGCTTTGCTTCCACACGTGCGGGCAGGCTGTTAGTGGAGAAATAACCCGCTCTGTGACTTTTTCCCTGGGGTCAAAAGCTAAAGCTTTCGAAAATGCCCTGCGTGCCCTTCCTTTGCCCTCCCTTTAAAAGGGTATTTGACTTGGATAAAATTTTTATATTTCCAAATTCCATTGGGTCAATTTCGGCACTCTCGAGAGATAAGATAATATGGCTATTTCGAGCATCAATTTTAAGAAGGGATCCATCGTGAAAATAACCAGTATATTGTGTAATATCCAATGCGTACTCCCTTAATCGTTTGGCGGATATAAATGGGAATCAGGGCTTCCCTTGCGACTGGGTTTGCTGCAGTATCCAAATACTTATCATGATTACTTGTCATGTTAGGATTTTCGCGATGTCAGTGAGCTTTTCCTTTGCGACCTGGCTCACCCAGTTTAGCTTTATCATAACGTAGCGTTTCTCCTGTTTCTTGATTTTCAAAGACTCGGTGACCTTGCTCTTTAGCTTCTGGATGAGTTGTTTCCTTCCAATTTGAGTCTTCTAACAGACTTTTTTGGATCCTTAGGGAGTGGTGAGACCTTTGTGATAGCACTACCGATGGTTGCTTCCGCAATGATTCCTGATGAACGAGCAATGGCTGCAACTTTTCCTGTTGTTGCAGGAAAATTCTCTCCAGGGGGAGGAAGCACTCCTTTAACAATTCTAGGCTCTTTTCCCAACCCATTCAGCGGTATCTTTTAATGCATCATGAGCAATCCAAGAGGTGGCTTCCTTTGTTTTTTGAGCAGCATTTTCCCAAAAGGTTGGGGCTTTATTTGGAGGAATATTCAAAGCTTCGTTAGGTAATTCCAATGCTTTCTTTTGCCCCATGGTATCCATCCCAAAGCAAATGATACAAACATCTCCGCAATATGATATCCATCAATGAAAAGTGCAAAAGGATCAAAGTCTTTGAGCGACACCTAAACAAATGATATATAAATTAGCATCTAAAACACCATCTAGCTCAAGAAACTGATTTGATTTCAAATCAAAAAAGCCACCAATATTTAAACAAGCTAAACTTTTCGCAGCAGCTACTAAATTGATATTTTGCGCTAAGTGGCCTGCTTCCATTAGAGAAAAGCGATAACCACGTTCTGAATATTTCCATACTGTTTTTAAAAATGAGGCTGTTATGAATATATATGCTGAAGCATTTTTGACGGTGTTATAGTCAACAAACAAACTCTCCAAGTCTTTTTTGCTTTTTTCTACAAAAAGGTTTTTTATTCCATGGTGTTGTGATGAGTAGTAGTACAGTCCTGAATCAATTGATTCTACATCATTGCAGTATATGTATATTTCTAAAGGATATAAAGCTCCTCCAGAAGGAATATGTCTAAATCCATTTGCGGCTTTTCCATATCCGTAGTAAAGGATATCACTAAAGTTCTGAAGAGATAAGGAGTTAGATATCATTGGCTTTCTACAAGACCTTCTTCGCAGAATCGCTTCAGATAAAGAGCAATCGATATTGGAAGGAACAAGTAAATCGATTAAGGGTAGACTTGGATACGAGTCATGAATTAATGCCTCTTGTAGTTTTTTTATATTATCAATACCAATTTGGAAGCCTATAGTCGAATTCCTATCTATATCACAAAGTGATGAGGCTTGATGAAAGTCGCTCCAATAAACAGTTTTATTTTGAGTCACCCCAGTCTCAACTAGAAATGGGACATCTTCCAAAAGAGGATGATATTAACTCAGGTGAGTCAATTTTTGTTCGTCGATATGGGTCATTTTATCACCGACGCTAACAGATGACAGTCGATTTGAAATCGACTCATATAAAAAGTCTTCCGCTCAAAACAGTCCCATTCTTTAAAGCCAAACAAAAAGAGCAACTTCCTCAAACAGTCTGAAGGTCTTTTCTTATCGAGCTTCAGGTTTAATAAATAAGATGAAGGCAGCAATCACTGCAGAAGCAGCTGCCGCATAGATAGGGATGGTTCTTCCCATAGCCAATAATAAGCCTCCAACTAAAGCTGTTGTTGCTTCTGCAAAGACTTGAATGGATTGGTTGGTTCCCAAGGCGATTCCTTGATATCTTTTACCCACAGCATCAGAAACCATTAAAGCGGGAAACGCAAACCCCATTGATTGAAAGAAACCTAAGGGAATAAGGATAATCAGTAAAGTCCATGGAGATGGAGGCACTGCAAAAATCAGATAGGTAATACAAAGGCAAAGGCTACCAAGGCGCATCGATTGCCTAGAGGTCCACCATTTAGCAAACATCCCAAAAAAAATAGGGGCGATCATGAAAGGGAGAGCAAGGTAAGCGTTGAGCTCGCCAAGGATCGACACGGGGAATTGAAAGCGTGCCACGAGATAAGCCGTGAAAAAGTTGAGATAGAAGAAAATCGATAAAAAGACAAAAAGATTTGCCGAATAGATGACACGAAGACGCTTATATCGGAGTCCATCAGTGAAACTTTTGGTGATCGTTTTAATGGATATTTCCATTTCTTTATCAGGGATATGAGTTTCTTTAAAGAGGTAAAGAACGATAAAAAAACCGATGGAGGTCAGAATTGCTGCTCCCCAAAAGGGAGTATTAAAATGAAACCAACTTACAATGGAGGAATCTGCAAGTTTTCCTCCAATTAATGGACCGATGAAAAAAGCGGTGCTACTTAAGGAAACAAGCCAGCCAAAGTGTTTGGTTTTCGTTTTAGTGTCTTCGCTTATATCGGCAATAGCTGCTTGAGCAATGACGATATTCCCTTCAAGGAGCCCACTTAAGAAGCGACTGATATAAAGGAGTATTGGGAAAGTAAAAAGAACGGAGAAAGCAGAGCCTAAATAAGCTGGAATGACAATGAGAAGTGAAATCAAAAGAATGGGCTTTCTTCCGTATTTATCAGAGAGTCTCCCCAAAAGAGGGGCTCCAGCGAACTGTCCTAAAGGGTACATCGCAAAAAGAACTCCAAGAAGGATACGTCGTGTTCCTTGAGAAAGTTCATCTGGAAGAAACCCATGGATAGGATCTAAAAAGAGCGGAGGAAAAAGGGGAATTGCAAGGGAATAGCCCAAATATCCTAAAAATAATACCGTTAAAACGGGAAAAACTCTTTTCATAGAAGTCATGGTGAAAAGAATACTCAGAAACTATTTTTTTGAAAAGATTCTTTCATCCGTTCGTTAGCTTCTTTCATCTTTCGCATGTGGCGCGTAATGATATGAGTGAAGTGACGAGTCATATTTTTTAAAAATTGCTTTCGCTCATCTTTAGTAAACCTTGATAGAAAGGTCTTAAAAGGGGCAGAATCACGGGTTGGTACCGTTTGCCTCTGCTCTAAGTGAGGTGTTTTCGGATTTTGATTTTGGTTCACCTTTTCCATTGATTGTCCTTTCTTTTTGAAGCATATCGATACCTTTTTGGAAGTCTCTAGGAAAGGCCGCTTCGTTTTTAAATTGATTTTCTTGGAATGCTGTGATGCTTTGGTATTCTTGTCCCGAGTGGACGATTTGCGGACGAACAAAGACTATGATATTTCGCTTCTCATCTGCCTGAGTGGATTTGCTAAAAGCAGCGCCAATAAAGGGAAGACCACCAATGCAAGGGATACCTGATTTATGGTTTCGCTTAGTGTTTCGGATCATCCCACTCAGTACCAAGAAACTTTGATCGGGAACATGAACCTGTGTTGCCATATCTGTCTTTGTTGTATTGATTCCATTTGAAATATTGCCATCAGGAATCACATTCGTGATTTCCTCAGAAATCTCAAGAGTAATCATATCCCCATCTCCAAGAAGAGGTGTGATATTGAGCTCGACTCCGACATCGCGGTATTTAATATTGGCTGAGGTTTGCTGAGACGGACCGATTGTCTTAACCGTAGATCCGGTAAATGCAAGATTATCTCCAACAAAGATTCTCGAAAGCTTATTGTCTTGAGTGATAATCTTTTGATTGAGAACAATGGTGCTATCGCCATCAGCTTGAAGAGCAGAGACTAAGCTTCCCAATGATAGGTAGCTTTTCCCCTTGTGTAGGATAATATCTCCAATGACTCCTAAATCAAACCCGCGACCGAGAGGGAACTGATCGGTTCCAGTGGGGGTGTTTGTCGCATTAATCCCTTGCATCGTTCGTGCAAAGGGGGCTTGTCTAGGACCTTTGGGGAAATTACCCATTCCATACCCAAATTTATCTCGGTATTGACCACCTGTAGCCCATTCCAAGCCAAACTCGAGCCCTTTTCGAACATCGGTTTCAATCACAAGCACTTCGATGAAGACTTGCTTTTTGGGCACATCTAGTGTTTGAATTAGGTCTGTAAGTTCATCAATACCATTCTCTGTCCCAGAATAGAGAATAGAGTTTGTAGACTGAACCCATTGCATTGAATCGATCGCTTGGATGAGATCCTTAGGTGCAGTTGGACTATGTTTTAAAGTGGCTGAAACATTTTTAATTGCTGATAATATTTCAGATCCCACGTGATACTGCATTTTATAGACGAAAAAGTCGCCTTTTTTTTGATATTCATGGAAGGGGAGAAGTTGAGAGCTATTGGTGTTGCTGATAGTCCGAATTTTCTCCTTCCCACCTGAGCCGGCTTTGTATTTAGCAAGCTCCAGCATCTTTTTATCTTTGAGTTCCCACTCCTCCATCTTTTCTACAAGATAATATCCTCCTTTCTCTTCAGTCTTAATTCCTTGTTGGTTGAGAAGTTCAACCATGATTTCTAAAATCTTCTCAGGACTTGTTGCTTTTCCAGTCACAAGGCTAATGTTAAAATCTAAGATCTTTTCGTCGTAGATGAAATTCTTTTCAGCAACTTCACTAACAAAGCGTAAAAACTCAAGCATCGAAATGTCTTGAAAGTTCACTGTGAGAGCTTTTTCTTTGGATTTCGGTGGTGTTAACTTGAAGACGAGATCTTCATTTGTATGAAGAGGAAAAGAGGTGAAAGAGATAAGTGTTATCAGTCCGACTAACTTGTGTTTCATGCTTTTTGTGATCGTTAATGATTAAAGAAGCTCCAACTATAACAAAGATAACAAATTAGATAATAGAAAATTTTGTTAGACATTGAGTAGAAATGATGAAAGATAAAAACACTAGAAAATATTAAGTTATTGGTTTTTAATTCATTATGAACGATCTATCTTTAAGAAAAATTAATGAAAGGAGAGTGATACCACTTATGAGACTACCTCATTAATCTTCTAACCCAAAATAAAGAGGTACTCAATAACACAAATGATTCATAACCAGTGGTTAATACCTCATACCGAGTTGCAATGCAACGACAAGAACGTTTTAACCAACCGATACATTTTTCAACTTTTCCATCGCATGTGTGCTACCCATTTATCGATTCCTTTTTTCTTCCCTCTGTAAGGGATAAGAGGGTAGTAACCTCGTTTCAAAATTTCTAAACGAATCATTTTGTTATCATATCCTTTGTCTGCCTCAACAATATACAGACCTCCTGCTACTTTTACCTTATCTAGTAGCTGAGGTAGCTTCTCTCTTTCATTTCCATTTGCAGTCAATATATCAGAAATAGAAAAGATAATCTATTCCGAAGGAATAATCGCGGTGCCCTAGGTTTTTCGGATTGATAAAGTAGGGGTTCTTTGGAACAATATTTCCTGCAGCTCGATTTTTCTTATCGTAGAGCTTATCTGAATTGAGTTCTAAACTTAGGAGATTTCCTCGAAAGATGTAGCAGGTCCAAGTCAGTGTGATCCGTTCTTTTGGAATATTAAAGCCTAACGACTCCCAACTTCTAGAATAGGATAATGCCAAGGAACTAGGGCGATTTAAAGTATTGAAGGAGTATGCAAGTTCAACATCCATTGCTCGAGGCCTAGCGCCTTTAAAAGTTGTTCCATTGGAACTAAAAGCTGCATCGCGCACGTCAAAAGAACGGAGACCTTGATTATACTCTCCAATCAAATTCCAACTTTTCCAAGTAAAGTTGAAGTGAGCGTTGATTCCAGGAACTACGTGGCGCAGTTTTTCATTGTTTGCTGAATCTCCAAAAACAGCTTGCATCCCATTTGAATCTGCGATATTTCGAATGAGCCCCCCTCCGATCTTCCCATCAAAATCTTTGTAGGCGTAGTGAATTTCCAGGTTTAACCCATAATTATTCATGTTATTTCCAGAACCTGCATGACTATCACCTTTAAAAACAAAGAGGGCAGTTTGTAAAAAGTCATTAAAAAACCCCAGAGCAACATCCCTTCCAGTCGTTCGAAAAAGGATTGTTGTTAGGGGGTCATGGATCGCGTCATACGTGGAGTATTGTCCATAAGGAAGGTAAGTTTGCCCAATCGTTGCATACCAAGGAGAGCAAGTAAAATCTCCGAAGGTAATAAATATGGATTCTCCTTTGATTCGAGAGTTAGCAAAGCGACTATTACTAATGGCTGGGCTCACTGAATTTTCATATTCAATGCTAATAAACCCATAAAGCCAGGGGGCTATGACAGTTAAGAAATCAAGTTCTGTACCTGTCAGATCTAGATCGCTTCGGCAATGAGCGGTTGCGTCTCTTTGAATCATTCCGGTGAACTCAATTTTCCCACTCATAAAGATTCGGAGGTTTTCAGGGTAGGGGATATCTGATTTTTTCAGAAAGTCAGTTGCTTCTTTGAGTGCCAGAAGGATCTGAAGGTCTTTGTTGATATTTGGCAGGCTTGAGATGAGTTCATTCGCTTCACAATTAGCTCTTACTCCGGGGTAAGGAGATGAGGTGACAAATGTCCCAAAATAATCGACAACTTGTTGTTGCAAAGTGGGCTTTTTTTCCTCTATCGGTGCTTGGATCTCTTTTAGGAGAGGGTATTGATAGTTTTTTCGAAGAGTTTCCCTTTCAGATCCATGTTGTCCTTCTTGATATTGAGTAAAAGAACCTCCATCCATGGCAAGTAGTGATGGGGATAGAGCAAGTGCGAATAGAGTTTTTTTCATTTTAAATTATGGATCTTTATGGGTTCTAAATCATCACTTGGCGTGAACTCAAAGATTTTTCCATAAAAATAGAGTTCATGATCGAGTGCTTTTTTAATGTTTTCAGCCATTCGGAACCCATGTTGTTCTTTTTCAAATAAGACGTAAGCAACAGGGATCTGTTTTTGGTTCAGGGCTTCAAACATCTTTTCTGATTGGACAGGAGTGACAACCTTATCTTCTCCTCCCTGAAGGAGAATGACAGGACAAGAAAGCTTTTCTGTATGGTGAATGGGGCTTAATTCTTGATAACGTTTTTTCTCATTAGGATAAGGACCGACCAGGCCATCTAAATAATGAGCTTCAAATTTATGAGTATCGTTTGCCAAAGCCTCTAAATCAGAAACTCCGTAATAGCTTGCTCCAGCCTTGAAAACGTCTCGATAAGTGAGTGCGGCAAGAGTAGTATATCCTCCGGCACTTCCTCCTTTAATCGACATCCGGTTTGGGTCAACTTTTCCTTTGCTTGCCAAATAAAGGGCGCCATTTACGCAGTCATTGACATCGACAACCCCCCAATTTCCTTTTAAACGTTCTCGGTACTCTCGGCCATAGCCAGTACTTCCTCCATAATTGACATCAAAATAAGCAAAGCCTCTAGATGTCCAAAACTGGACTTTTAAGTTTAAAACCGGATTTGTTTTGGCTGAGGGTCCTCCATGACTTTTTACAATTAAGGGAGGAGTGTCTGTTCCTCGATAATTCTTATTCTTTGGTGGATAGAAAAATCCATAGGCTGTTTTTCCGTCTTCAGTAGGGAATTCGATGGTTTCAGGAAGGGAAATATAGTCGGGATCTAATGTTAACTCTTTTGATTTTCGAATACATTGTAGTTTTTTATGATCGATGTCATAAGAAGCGAGGATTTGAATATCACTTGGAGACGCTGCTGTAAAATAGAGAAGATTTCCGACGACTTTGAAACTATTATAGCTTGTAAAAGGAAGGTCAAGAGTTTCTAAACTTTTTGTCTCGGGGTCAATAATTCCCAGGAAGTCTGTTCCTTTAATGGTATAGACTGTTGCAATGCGCCCATCTTCTAAGAAACCATAGTTTTCCATTCCGAAAACCCATAGAGGTTGTCCAAACTCTCCCTCCATGTAGTAAAGACATTCTCCACCTTCATGGTAGATATTCCACCAACCACTTCGATCAGAAGCATAATAAAGGGTCCCCTCTTTTGACCATATTGGTTGGAAAATAGACTCACTTTCCCCACCAGCAATCACTTCAACTTCACTAAACGTTCCATTTTCAGTGAGTTTTCCTACCCTAAGTGTTGTTCCATCCCAAGGCATGTTGGGGTGATTCCAGGAGAGAAATGCTAAGTGAGTCCCATTTGGATGGAGAGCTGGCATAGAATAAAAATCCTCTCCCTCAGCAATGACTTCAATTTCTGCGCCAATTTTTACTAAGCGATTGATGACATCATCCTCTGAGCGGTGCTCTTCTTCAATCGCATAGATGACATTTCTTTTCGGATCATAAATTGGGTTTGCATACCGCTTGTTTTTTTCAGTCGTAATGGGGTGGACGTTTCCTTGAGGGTCCAAGCGGTAAAACCCTTGATCGCTGTAGTTTGAAAAGTAAACGGTTCCATTATGAACCGTAAAAGAACCCCCACCATATTCATGGACTTGATTACGTGCATTATACGGGGGTTTAAGAATGTCTTGGCATTTTCCATTTTTCCATTGAACAATCACACTTCGCCCTTTTTCTTCCGGGCGAATTTCATTCCAATAAAGCTCCGTTCCATCAAGGATGATATCTCCAAGATTTATAGAGGATTCAACGATCATTGAAGAAGTAATTGGGGATTCCCAAGAACCATGCGGTTTAGCTTCGGTCATAAACATCCAGAGTGTTGATAAGACAAGAGTTATTCGAAAAAACATGCAAGCATCTTACTGAAAAGAAAAATATTTTTGCAATGAGGATTTAGACATGAACTGAACACCTGACAAAATTCAAATATCTCCATAATGACTCCATTTTATTGGGGTATATGATAGCGTCTAGGATGTATCTCAGTCCTTGTTTGGAACAGGAGATGAGACTTCCTTCCCTTTTTTTGATTGTGGTGTGGCTTGGGTCTCATCCCTGTTAACACTGTCCAATAATACCATCTATCACGCCCATTCAACGCAGAATAAAGATGAAAGGAGAAAATTGGAAATACTATATAAAGAGCTTAGACATGTTGGAAAAAAATAGAGTAAGCGGAAGAATAGATATAGATGAAAGACTGGAAATTGTAGCCAAAAAGATCAAATCCAATTCTACATATTATTTTTGATAGATGGTATAAGTTATTCCCTTGAGACAAGTGTTTATTTTGCTAAACCTTATCGCTTTTGAGAAAGGGGTCTTAATGAGCATACAAATTAAGTTGGTGCGTGAGTATCTTCCTAAAAAAAACAAAACTTTAATGATGTGACAGATGAAGACATAGAGGAAATTGAGTTTTTGCTTAGCAATAGAGCTCGAAAAGTGCTAAGCTTTTGGACACCACTCGAGATTTTTACTCAGCTGAGTAAATCAGAATTGAATTGGCGACCAATGCCAAAAACTCACCTACTCTTTAGAGTAGGGGGTTTGTAACATTGGTAATTTTCGGTAAAAAGACAATTTAGACGATGGTTTCCCAACTTTCAACAGTCCCATAGGTGGTATTTGTACTGGCTGTTTTTAGCGCAAGTAGTTTGATCCTTTGCGAAGGCTGATTAAAGCAAGTCCATAGCAAACAATAAAAAATAAAAAGGTTGCAGACGCGGCTAGCAGAAAATGAATGTCCGACTTCCCAAGAAATCCATAGCGGATTCCATTAATAATATAATATAGAGGATTGATATGAGATACCCTTTGCCAGAAGGGATGAGCATTTTCTAAGCTAGAAAAGACACCTCCAAGATAGATGAGTGGGAGGAGAATGAGCATGCTCACAGCCCCAACATGCTCAAAACTCTTGGACCACATACCAATCGCTGTCCCCAAATTTCCAAAAGCAAGACCTCCAAAGACTGCAAAAAAGAGGAAGATATAAGGGTTATAAAGGATTAGAAAATTTCCTTGGAAAATCAGGAAAAATGCTTGGCCTACAAGATAGGTAATAAGTCCTACAAGAAGTCCCCGAGTTAAAGAAGCTAGGCTTCTTGCTAGACAGAGTTGTTGAAGGGTAAGGGGAGATGTTCGATGGTCTTGAAGTTCATTCACATACTTTTGCCCCATAATGCTACTTGTTGCATTATCAAAAGCATTTTTAATGATAGACATAGCGATCAGACCAGGAATTAAAAAGGCTAGATAGGGAGTATTGTTGTCAATTTGGATCGAATGACCTAAACTAACTCCAAAAATGAGAAGGTAAAGAAAAGAGCTAACAATTGGAGCTCCAAGGGTTTGGAGAGGAACTTTAAAGAAACGGCTCACTTCTCTTTTAAAAAGACCAGAAACTTGTATCGATCGCTTCATCAGGCTTCCCCACTTAATATATTGTGCATAACGTCCTCTAAAGTTCCCATCTTGATATTGATGTCTTGGATATTGTCGAGAGGGATTTTAGCCTCTTTAAAAAGAAGGTTCAGAGGCATTTCATTGGGGATTTTAAAATCTAAATAATGGTCGTTTTGTCTAATTAAATGAGGATGATAGATGTTGTTGATTGGTTTGGATAGGATGAGGGTAATTTTTTTTGAAGAATGTTCTTTAAGGAGTCTTTCGGTCGAACCGACGCGTTGCAGCTGCCCATGATTCAAAATACCGATCCGATCACAAAGGCGTTCTGCTTCTTCCAGGTAATGTGTCGTTAATAGGATGGACATTTCGTTTTCTTTTAATTCTCGAATAAAGTCCCAAAGAGAAGCTCTAAGTTCAATATCCACTCCAGCTGTGGGCTCATCAAGGAGGAGAATCTTAGGTTGATGAGTCAGAGCTTTGGCAATCAGAAGGCGCTTTTTCATTCCACCACTCAGTTGGTTCACAAACTTTTTCCGGTGATGCCAAAGATGGAGTTTTTCTAGTAGATACTGCAGATAGTCTTTATCGACCTTAATCCCATAATAGTTTGTATGGAATTTCAAAATTTCTTCCACGGAAAAAAAACCATGATGAATGAGCTCTTGTGGAACGAATCCAATAAATGATTTAGCAAGATCGGGATTTTCTCGGATGTCTATGCCAAAAACCTCGATACTTCCTTTTGTTGGGGCTTGCAACGTGACGATGCTCGAAATAATTGTTGTTTTCCCTGATCCATTCGGTCCTAAAAGGCCAAAAACTTCACCTGGTTTGATTTCAAAATTGACATCGCTAACGGCGACAAGCTTTCCATATTTTTTTTCGAGATGAGCAATTTTGAGAGGCGTCATGATTAACCCTTTTTTCTATCTAAAAGAAGATGACCCCAATCAGCTAAACAAACTCCAGCTAATCCATAGAGAATAAAGGGTTGGTAATGTTCATATAGCGACAAAAGTCCTTCTTTAGAGGGGAGTGTTTTATAAAAAACGAGAAAGCTAAGAAAGCCCCAGCCCATAAGCCAAGCAATTCGAGTAAAAGACCCGAGAACAACATTATGAGAGAGTCCTCGATGACTAAAAAACTTTGCATAAGAACGGAAAGGGAATGTTAAGAAGCCTCGGATTGAAAAAACGCGGATTTGGTTCGCAAGGTCCAAATCTGGGTTCATAAAGAGTGTGCTGTAAACAAAAGCTCCTGAAAAAGTGAGCATCAAACCTCTAACTGGATGGAGAAAATAATACATAACCCCTAATAGAATGGGTAGAGCGATAAAGATGTTGAACTTCGCATGCCTTTTGTACATTGCCATGCATGAGAGATTACCAGCTTAGTTCTTCATTGTAAAGCATTCATATGAAGATCAAAACTTTTTTAAGTAGGTTGAAACGACCCCTTCAGAAAAGGTAGAAAAGGAAAGTGTCCGTTTTTTCATTTCATCGATGTACTGTTCATCTTTAGAGTCGTATACAAATAGTGCTTGGTCATTTATTTCACCGAATAAGAAGAGAGACTGATCATCTAAAAGTCCATGATTTAAAACCTTTAGAAAGAATGAGCTGAAAGTGTTCTTTTAGAACTTTAGCAGAGGTTAAGGTTTGCATAAAAAGGAGGGGAAATAAGAAAGCAACATAATTGACCGTGTCTGAAGCTGGTAATTTTAGCTTTGCCTCCCTTCCTTATGACTGACTCTCTTAGACCTTACAAACCTTTTGAGCGAAAGCAACGCAACCAAACATAAATTCCATTTCTGCTGACCTTAATTATTGCTGCAGATTCCTTTACACTTTTATCTTCTTCTAGGTGAGCAAAAGCCAGTAGTCGTATTCACTTCCTTAAATTGCCGCATTCTTCTACTTGCTGAACCCGAGAACATTGAGCATCTTACTTGGAGATCGCGCGTTTATTAGGAGCAGAGTAGATTCAGTGGCTGGATGACCAGGGCATCCCCTTTCTGGGGCTGTTGAAAGCTGAAAGCTTTTTCGAAGAAAATTTTAATTTAGACAATGGTTTTCCAACTTTCAACACTCCTCTATCATAGATCCCTTTAAAAAGAAGTTTTCGAACATTTTCAAAAAGGGTTTTTCGGTCAAAATCACTCGAGCTTTTAATCAATGATGTGAAATTTTCTAATAGAATCATTCGCTTTCCTTCTAAGCTATCACCTCTAGCAAGAAAAACCTTTCGAGCATATTCGACTCCAAGAGTTGTCAAATGGACTGCTTCTTGAAACCGTTAGAAATTTTTCTGAATTCTCTATGGGATGTCAAGCAACTTCTAAAAATGGAGTGACCCCTCTCTTTTCCCACTATTGATGATAGCGGAGGCTCGAAGTGATATATTTGAATAGTTAAAATCATCTGTGAGAAAGCGGAAGAGGTGTTCAATGCCAACTAAGGAGGCAATAACAAGAATGGTAAGACCAATGTTAATCAGCAACGGTTTCATTGAGTTCTTTTCTAAAAGAGTCTAGCAAATCAGGGTAGTTTTCTGCGATCCATGCTTCGAAATCTCGGGTGATCCGGATCATTTCAGGACGGTAAATTTCAGGGCGTTTTTCTTCCTCTGAAAGACTGAATCGACCAAAATCAACTTGAAAGGGAGTGTCTCCAATGAAACCAAAATTAGTACTAAAATCAGGATCTTTATCAAAGATTCCTACCTGGCACCGGTGGGTAGCAAGTCTAAGAAGATTACGGATTCCATCTTCAGCTTTTTTTACTTTGCCATGCTTCATCCAAGCGGCGATTGCATCATAGGCCAAAATTCCCCGTTTTTGAAGAATAAATTCAATAGTATCAAGATCAAGGGTGTGGTGCCTTCCAATTTTATCTGTAATCGTTAATTTTTGTTTGAGATGGTCAGTTTTTGCAAGATGGAGATAGAGAAGACCGCTTTCTTCTCTTAGGTAATCGTAGGCAATCGAATAACTGGTAAAAGTTTTTTCAAGGATTTCCCGTTTTTTTGCTCGTTTTTCACCTAATTTTCCAACTGAGGGAAGGAAATTGAGCCAGGGAGGTGTTCGCATATGTTGAAATTTGAAAAGCTTGAGCACGGTATTTCCATCTTCAGAGACAAAGACGTAGGATTGGCTTCCACAATCCAGGTAGTGATAGGTTTGAGTAAGTAGGGTAGGGTCAGGGGAATCTGACTGCTTCCATTTCGAGTTATCACCAGGGGGAGCATAAACATTCACTAAAGCAAAGCCGTCTGTTACTAGGTGGCAGAACCACTCCACTCCCCAACAAAGAAGGAGAAAAAGAAAAATTTTAACTAATCGTTTCATTCTAGTATGTATACTCGCTCCACTTGAGACTTAGAGTTTTGACTACGTTAGCTTTTATTGAAAATTTTTATTTTTACTTGCGCCTTGCCTTCTCGGCAATGGTCGCTTGCTCCGAATAAAGACTTTGAATGGCCTCTTTGTCAAATTCTCCAAGTTTCAAGAGTATAGGGATAATTAAACAGACATTATAGTGTAATGACGATTTCTGAAAAGAAAAGAGAAGAGCTCCTTTTGCTCGCAATGATTAGTTCACCTTCGCTAACCTTGCTCAATGCGACCCTTTTTCCTGTCACCCTCCCGACATTCAAAAAGAGCTGATCGATCCCCATCAATAAAATTCAAATCGGAGTATTTGATTTGCATTTGCAATGTTGTTTACCTCGAATCTTTCCATTTTACATGATCATAATATAATTTCTATCTATAAAAGCACACTCTTCAAGCTCTTACAGATTATGTTCCTCGCTATATCTGTAACCCCATGCCAGGCAAACATACGGTTAAGCTTGAGCTTCTTGATAAAAAATAATAAAGTAGTTCCGCATTTTTCAATGCGACAGAGCGGGAAATTGAAATTGATAATTATATTCATTCAGAGTCATAATAAGTATAGGTGGCATCATGAAACCTATCTACGAGGGGAACCGTGGCAAAGAAGAGGAAGAAAGTTAAGAAAGAAGAGATGTCGATCATGGATTCGGTCGATAATCTCTCCCGGATGGCAGAACTTGATGTTGCCATTGAAAAAGAGGGAGAAGCAAGGGGAGTTAAGGGACAACTCCATAAGTTTCAAGATCTAAAAGCAGAAGAAAAAGAAAAGACGCTTTCAGCAGTCAAAGAGACCTTTAAGACGGTCCATAAATATCTACAACACGTTTATGCAAAAGATAAAAAGCAGTTTAAGGACCGTGGTATCCAACGGGGGATTAAGGCTATCATGGTTCTTGCTGATGAAGCTGCTGACAAGCTCGACAAATGTACCTCGCTATTTAAATACACCTATAAAGAAGGGAAAATCTCTGAGATTAAAGAATATAAAGATCTCAAGACCTACTTTAAGAAAAATATTCTCAAACGCTTTGAAGAAGTCTTGGTTTCTGAGACTAAGTGGGAAGAAAAGTGGGCTGTTGAAGATGAGGAAATTGATATCGAGAGGCAGGGGTTAAAAGACTTAGAGATGGTCAAGCGTGATAAAGAGTATGAACTCTTTTATATTCGTAAAGATAACGGCACATTCTTTTTTAACCGCAATCTTCTCCGCCACATTAAGCTTGTGAGTGATTTTGACCAGATTATCATAGGATTTGAAATGGAAGACCCCCTTCTTCGGATTAATATTCTCTTAGATCATGAAGCTCAGAGCATTGCTGAAGAGATTCGAGAAAGTGTTAAAGTTGAGCTAGGAGATTTTTATGCAGAGGCTCTTGTGCATAAGGAAGTTCCCATCGTTAGCGCAATGCTCAAGATGACCATGTCTTTGATGCTTGCATGTAATCCTCATAACCGACTTGAAAATACCATGGGGAAAGTCTGCACACGCTATTTGAAAGACTTTCATAATTTTTTACGAGATATCCTCAATTCTCCTGATTATCAAAGGTTAATCAGCGTTTCTATAGAAGAAACAGATCAACTAGCACGGGCAATCATTAATTTGATCCATGCCTTTTCTTTTGCTTTTTTTACTCATAGTGGAAAAAAGGAGGAAATGATTGATTATTTAAATGATCTAATCCAACGGGCTTGGGATGGAGAGGCTCCTAAAAGGGCTAAAGGAATCACAACCGATAACTTCATGTCAGAGATCTTTGATATTCATGATAGCGTCACCGAAATGCTTAAAAAGTTTCCAAGTGGTCCCCTCTTTAAGATTTTGGATATTTTTCAGGACCGGAATGAGAAAGAAGGGTTCGATCCTATCAACCAGGGAAATCCTCCTTATTACCTCTATACCCTTTCAAGCGAGCCCTTTGATTCTTCCTGCTTAAAAATCCCTTGTCCGACTTTTCATACCCATATCAATAAAGCAGAAGTGATTAATGAGTTTAAAGGATTTCTTCGTCACTTTGAAGGGAAGAAAGAGCTAAAAAAACACCTCCATTTTAACCTTCAGAATCGGAATTCGTGGGAAGAGCACGCGAGATGTGAGACTTTAGAAAAACTTCAGAAAGAAGCCGAATTTTCGGAGCAGTTTGTCTTAGTCACTCTTCCTAAGAAAAATGACTTTTATTTCCAATCAGAAGACTACCTTAAAGTTGATCGGACCGAAGACTTTCTCAAGTTGTTAGAAGATCAGATCAAAAGTGGAGAAGAGTGTGGGTTTTTCTTTTCAAAGCAAATCGATGAAAAGAAACTGTATGCCTATGTGAAAAAGATTATCCTCATTATTCATACCCACTTCTTCAAAAAGAGGGTAAAACTCCCACGAAAAGAACGTCTAGGTTTTATTGAGATTTTTTACCTCCTATTAGAACTAAAAATCCTCGAAATGATTAAGCCCGATACCTTTGCTTTTTCTTGTAAAGATGGAGTGGATATTGGGGCTACTTCAAGTGTTGCCTTTTTTACCCTTCTTAAATTGCTTGGGAAAAATGAAAAATGGAGCCTGGACGAGCAAGACCATCTATTATGGATTTTATGTGGACCTGCTCTTACTGTCCGTGAACGTCTTGTGGACTACCAAAGATTTAGTCGAATGGCCAGCGCTTTGAGTATTCTATCTGCTTATCTTGTGAGAGATCATGATAAGATTCTTGAAGTTTTGCAACCTCTCTTTGGAGCAAAATTTTTCCAGAAGATCAAAGGGGAATTTTAAGGTTTTATTGGGGAGAACTTCTATTATTCTCTGTGCCCTGTGGTTAATTAAGCTCTAAATCTTCTGGTATAAGAGAAAGAATTTTGTATTTTCCTCCCATTTCTCTAAGAAGGGTTTGCCAGAGTTTATCTGCAGGACTATTGAAGATATGTTCTTTGGTTGCTGGACAAAGAAACCATGCACCATTGAGAAATTCTCTTTCCAGAACGCCTGAAGTCCATCCTCCATATCCAAAGCAGAAAAGAGTTTGAGACGCTTCTTCTCCTTCCTGAATGGACTCCATATCTCCATTAAGGTATACACCTTCACAGATCTCAAGGCTTGTCTCTTCATCATACCCTTGATCTTGGATCAGTATCACTTGATTGGGTTGGTTGGGACCACCTGCACGCATATCGATTTGTGCATCTGATCCTTCAAGGCCGAAGATATCTTCTTCCAATTGAATATCTAAAGGTTTGTTCACAATCAAACCAAAAGACCCCACTGGACTATGGTCACAGAGAAGGACGACGCTGCGATAAAAGATGCATCCTTCAATATCGGGGCTAGCGATAAGGAAAATTCCTTTTTTTAACTCTGAATATGGGATATTTTCCATATTTTATCCTATAGCAAACACAATTATATCTGTCTCTTATACACATCT
>JAUHQH010000176.1 GCA_030408485.1 Candidatus Neptunichlamydia sp.
TATCAGATAACCTTTAATTTAATGACACTGTCTAGCTAATCATCCCTTTGAAAGTGATGAGGAAATTGTGCAACCCTTTTGTGATGTGAGAAGGGTGGAATCGGTTTGAAGAAACTAAGAGGAGCTGCTGAAAAAACTATCCTCTCGCTTTTGGACTAATTTGATAGTTTAATTTTTGAGATTGGTATTACAACAAGCTAGCGAAAAATTGCCAAACCAGAAAGGCAAACCAATGTTCGAGGGTGTAGATATTCTTTACCGATTAACAAAGCTTAGAATAACTGAAATAGTGTTGAATCTTAATCCATTGAGAATGAAAATTCTTCACCTGATGGGGCCTACATATCAAAAAATATACTAGAATGCAGCATGAGCTGCGAAATAAGGGATACACAACCTCCTTACTCTCTTGTCACCGAATGTTGCTGCGAGATCATTTGCTGCAGAATCCTCTCAGTAGACGTTTGTATTGCTATTGAGGGCTCGGAGGATTAAAAAACTCTTGGAATTGATCTTGCAAAACAGAAGGGACGATCTCTTCGATCCCCTTTTTGTCATACATAAGAAAGTAGCTGCAGGCAATCATCGTTCCTAGAGCAGGACTAAAGAGTGCCACAATTAATGCAACCGCTGAAATACCGGCTCTCTTAATGTTAAGATAGCGCCGAAGAGAAAACTTTTTCAACTTGTCCACTTCAAAACCAGTCAGAAGATTTAAAGGTAAACAAAGGAAAAAAAGAGCAATCGTATAAAAGCCCCAAACGATATCGGTAAGAAGAAGGATAAAAAAGAAAAGGCGCGCTGCGATTGTAGCAAAGAGAAGTCCCTTTTCTTTGGATGAAGAATGTTTTCCTCCTAGTGTTACATCAGAGATATGCATTGAAAGCTCCGGCTTGGTATTCCCAATCTCTTTTTGCCACTCCACATGTTCAAAAATGTCATAGATTGGCACTTTTTAACTTACCTCTTATGTTGAACTTTGTTAAAACCATTCAGGGCCGCAATACGATACCCCTCAGCGTATGTTGGATAGTTAAACACTTGATCAATAAAATAGTCAATCTTTGCGCTATAAGTCATAGCAACTTGGCCGATATGAATCACCTCTGTTGCATCCCTTCCAATAATATGAATCCCTAAAATTTCAAGTGTATCTGCATGAAACAGAATTTTAAACATTCCAGGATCGTTTCCTGCAATTGTATTCTTTGCAATCTCATAATAATAAGCTCTGCCTACTTCATAGCGAAAACCTAAAGTTTGAAGTTGTTCTTCGGTATATCCACAGGATGAAATTTCAGGAATCGTATAAATACCGATCGGGTAGAAATTAGGGAAGTGATGGGTTTCAGCTCCAAAAGAATGTCTTGCTGCAAGACGCCCTTGCTCCATACTTGTTGATGCAAGGGCAGGTCCTCCAATCACATCTCCGACTGCATAGATATTTGGGATAATCGTTTGAAAAAGGGCATTTACAGGAATATGCCCTTTACTATCGACTGCAATCCCCACATTTTCAATATGGAGGTGGTCAACATTAGCAACTCGACCAAGAGCATATAAAAGCATCTCCCCTTTAATTGAAGTTCCATCCTTGAATTTTAATTCTGCGCTATCTTTATGCCGAACAATTTCTTCAAAGTCTTTGTTCCCAACAAACTTTAATCCAATCTTACTCAAAGAAGACTGAAGGTGCATCCCAATCTCTTTATCTAAATAAGGAAGCATTTGCTCCTTTTTATCGACAACAATCACTTCTGTCCCAAGGGCTGCAAAAAAACTCGCATATTCAGATCCAATAATTCCTCCACCTAAAACAATCATTTTTTTCGGAACATGATCAATGGAAAGAAGACGGGTTGAGTCAAGGACAACCTCTTTATCAAAAGGGATATTTTTCGGATTACGTGGCTTAGATCCCGTTGCAATTAAGATTTTTTCTCCAGTCACAATGTGTGTAAGATGATTTTTCTTATCAAGAACGGCAACTTGATGATGATTTTCAAAGTGAGCCGCCCCTTGGATGAGACGGATGTTATTTTTTCCAAACTGTCGATGAAGTTGCTTGATTTGCTCTTCAGTTACTTGAGATAAGCAATAGTTTAGATCATTAATCGAAATCTCACGGTTATCGATCTGATATTTTGCATAGTAACTTTTTTTGTGAAAATCAGTGAGATATAGAATCGCTTCACGAAGAGATTTTGAGGGAATGGTTCCCGAATGAAGACAGCCTCCCCCAGGGTTGGGATATTTTTCAATAATAACAACGGACTTCCCAAGTTTAGCGGCTTGAATCGCAGCGTTTTGTCCTGCTGGACCTGAACCAATAACAACAAGATCTTCAAATAGTTCTTCCAAAATTACCTCTTTTTAAATTTTCTTTTTAAACACCCATTTAGAATAAATCAACGCTTGAGAGAAAATCTTAGAGATGATATGATCCCTTTAAAAATGCTTTCAAAGGTTTAATGATGTCAAAGCGGTGTCAAGTCACGGGTAAAAAACCCGGTAGAGGAAAAAGTTATTCAATCCGTGGGATTGCAAAAAAGAAAAAGGGAATTGGTCTGAATATCACTGGAACAGTCAAGCGCCGTTTCCTTCCTAATCTTGTAAAAAAACGTTTTTGGTTTTCTGAAGAAAACCGCTTTATCACGCTGAAGCTATCAACAAGTGCGATGCGTACGATCGATCGACGTGGCTTGGTAGCAATTGTTCGCAAGCTCCGTGCTAAAGGTCAAAAAATTTAGTTTAGTCTTAAGCCCGGTTTTAATCGGGCTTTTTCTTTTCTCGTTTTTACTCTTCTATTCCCTTCACATTCACATTCCCTCAGATAATAAACCGCTGATTTTCTATAACTCAGAAAAACGGGTCGATTTAAATCAACTCCTTAAAAAAACTCTTTATATCGCTCAAGAGTCGGTTATCCTACATACTTATGCCTTTACCGACCTTTCCCTCCTCTCTCTTCTCAAAAAACAAGCAGAAAAGGGAGTTTCCATTCATATTCATTATGATAAAAAAGTAAGCCCCTCTCTCCATTTGCTTGAAAAAGAAAATTTCCACTTCCATCCCACTGAAGGAAAAGGACTTATTCATGAAAAACTTTGGATCATCGATGAAAAAATCCTCTTTATAGGATCAACAAACCTCACACCTTCTTCATTAAAAATGCATGATAACCTCATGGTAGGGCTCTACGTTCCCCCTCTTGCAAAGGTTCTTTCACAAGGGCGTCCTGAAGCATTTCATTTAGAGACCGATTGGGCCATATTACATACCTATTGTCTTCCTAGTAAACAAGGGCTCGAGGCTCTTCTAGAATCGTTGGATCAGGCCAAAAAAGAGATTTTTCTCTCCCTATTTACTTTTACTCATCCTCAAATCGCTGAAAAATTGATCCAACTCCACAAAAAAGGAGTAAAAATACATTTAAAATTAGATAGAGGGACTGCTAGAGGTGCAAGTAAAAATATAAAGAAACTTTTTGAATCTGAAGGGATTCCTGTTCAAACCAGTCACGGGCTTCAACTCTATCACCATAAATGGGCTACCATCGACCAAAAGACCCATATTATAGGCTCTGCTAACT
>JAUHQH010000177.1 GCA_030408485.1 Candidatus Neptunichlamydia sp.
ATAAGAGACAGCTTTTTATTAGCTTGATATTCGAGCAAGATTTTGCTCCCCAAATTAACCATCCACTGACAGCTATCATTGCATATAAAATGCTCCAAGCAACTCCGAAGACATAATCTGGTGGCGTCAAAGGAGAGCGGCTTAATGTTTGATACCAAGTATCAACGCTACTTTTTGTTAAACCACCAATCACTGATCCAACTAACATAAGCGTTAAGATCCAGATTGTTAATTTTATATAACTTTTATTTTCTGCATTCATAGACAATACTCTCCTCGCTATTACCAGGGCTATTTGAACGATCAAAAGCCTTTAGTATTTTAACATCACGAAACCCTCTAAATAAACTTTCTTTATCATAAATAGATTTGTATGCCCAATAAATGCACCTTCTGTTGGTTCATATTCCCCTATATGATTAAAACCAGCTTTTTCATAAACATGCTTAGCTCTAGGATTATTTTCATCTGGATCAATAAAAAATGTATCCGCTTTAGGATCTATGTTTTCCTGGTAATATAAAACAAACTCTTCTAGCGTTTTTGATGCTAATCCCTTGCCTATATAATCTTTATTGCCAATGCCAAAATCAACAGATACTGTATTGCCAAATTTAGACATAACCTTCTTTTGTAATGCAGATAAATTTTCATCGGCATCAATTATATCTCCTAAGATAAAAGCAAAAGGCACATTATCAATGCGCCCCATAAAATACTTCGTAGTTCCCGCAAAGTAGAGTTGCTTTCTGCCATGGATAAAATTGGAAATGTCGTCTTTATGCTCCTGACTGTTATCCCAATATTCAACCATATGAGGTTCAGCTAGCCAAGAGAATATAGTCTTCTCATCTTCTTCGCCGGCAACGTTAAATGTAATTTTACTCATTATTCCTGCTCCAAATATAATTTCATTCCTTCATGCGTTGCTTTAAATCCCAGCTTTTCATAAAACCGAAGAGCATCTGGACGTTCTTTATTAGTGGTTAATTGAATAATTTTAGCGCCATGCTCCTTACCCCAACTGATGGCAAACTCAATCATCTGCTGGCCTATATTCTGTCCTCTAGCGCTTGAATGCACTCTAACAGCCTCAATTTGCAAACGCGTGCTACCTGCAAATGTTAACGAATGCATTAAGGTTAAGTGGCTTGTTCCCATTATTTCTTCATCACTCTCAAGAACCATTAGATATTGGTTTGGATCACTGTCAATTTTAGCAAATGCATCAAGATACTCTTGCGCTACTTCATCACCAGCTTGCTCACGCGTGCGACCTAATTTGTCATCAGCAAGTAGTGATACTATTGCTTTTAGATCATCTTGCTTTGCTCTACGGTGTATTAGATTCATATCATTTTACTCATAAATTTATTATCTGAATTTCCTGTTAACCACAACGGTAACAGTTTTCGGAGTGGCTCTGCCCTAAAATCGATTTCTTGCAAACTGGAAGTAGGCATCCATACCAATTCAATATGCTTTTCTGGGCATGTTATTTTTCTGTCTGATGTTAAATACTCAGATTCCGCCTCAAAAATAAAATTATATTCGTGGTTGTGGCATATACTGTTATGGCCAGGTTCAAAGCTATATTCTAAGCATCCTAAAAATCTTTTTATTTTGCAGTCAGCACTAGTTTCTTCTTTTAATTCTCTCAGCAATGAATTTTCAGCTGATTCTCCGTGTTCAATATGACCACCAGGTAAGAAATAAAAACTGACATCCAAATCAAGAGTCTTGCAGAGTAAGATTTTATTTCGGTCAATTATTACTGCTCTACTTAAAACATGTATTTTATCTTGATTGCTCATGATTTTAAGCCTCCAGCAGCAACCTTAACGCCGTCTACTTCAGATTCTGCTGTAACGATTGTGGTTAAACATTCAAGAAAAGATTTTTGTTTGCCTTTAAGATGACTGAAAAACTTAGAGTCAATATCTTCTACATTTTTAACTGTCTTTTTGACTAGCTTTATGCCATCCGATGTTAAAGTGAGAAACTTTGAGCGTTCATCGCCTTCTTTTTGCATCCGTTCAATAAGTCCCTTCTTAACTAACACGCGGATAACTTGTGAGGCCATCGACACATCGCACATTGAAATCTTAGCTAGATTATTTTGATTGGTTTCGATTTTTTTACCTTGAAGATAAGCAAGGCTGGTTAGAATCACGAACTGCACATGAGTGATATTATGTGGGCTTAATAAGCGATCAAGTTTTCGTTTCCAGAGTAGATAGGTTTGCCATAACATGAACCCTGGGCTCCCGGTTGCTTCTTGAAAATGGCTGATATCATCCCAGTTTAATTCTTCGCTCATTGTAATGATCCTTCTGAAGAGTTGGACTCTGCTAGCTTGACAAGTTTATTCATCGCATCAGGAAGATTTGCTTTTATTTTACGGCCAATGATAAAAGCAAAAATAGGCGATGTTATACCGATCATTTCAACTTGGTGAGTAATAGTTATGGTGCCATCAGGATTATCGTTTAGGTAATGGGCGAAAATCATTTTAGTTAAAGGCAAATACGAGGTAACAGTAAAAGATTTATCCGTTATAACCTCTGACAATTCAAATTTAATTTTTGGGCCACCCACAGGTTTTATGATGCCTTTTGCTCCTTGGGTAAACTCATTACCCTCTAATCGTGCATATTCAATATCTTCATCCCACTGGGGCCATGCATTTAGATTCGCATAAAACGGCCAGATATCCAGCTTAGCTGTTTTTGTTGTTATAGAATAATTTGCTACGATCATAACCTCATACCTTTAAATTGGTCTAATTTAAACAATATACACATAAACCTTCTTGATATCCACTATATTTTAGTATAATATATTTGTATAGAATAGTAAACTGTGGCAAGCTATTTCTGCAATTTGGTGTAGACATGGTCTCAAAGCATAAGTTATTTGGCACATGCAGAAAGATTTAGAGGTTATTATGAGTCGAGTAAAAGATAAAATAGCATTAGTCACGGGCGGTAGCCGAGGCATCGGTGCAGAGACGGCGCGCGCGTTAGCACGTGAGGGTGCAACTGTCATCATAACCGATATATTGATAGATGAGGGCAAGGCTGTAGTTGATAGCATTGGTGGCAAATTCTACACCTTGGATGTGGCTGATGAATCAGCGTGGCAGAAGGTTATAAGCTCTGTTAAGGCTGAATTTGGACGTTTAGACATCTTGTTTAACAACGCAGGGATAACAGGCCTGAATGAAGATTTAGGACCACAAGATCCAGAAAATATTAGCCTCAAAGCTTGGAACTGACCTTGCAATAATTAACAAAACACGTGATTTTTCTGGTAAGTGCACTATGTCTGAACTAATAGGCAATGTTATAGAGAAGGATTGTATTATTATAGATGACATAGTAGACACCGGCGGTACTTTATGCGAAGCAAAGAAGCTTTTAATGCAAAGAAGCTTTTAATGCAAAGTGGCGCAAATTCAGTAAGTGCTTGCATTGCCCATGCCGTATTATCTGAAGACTGCATAGATAGAATAAGCCGAGCAGGATTTGATGAATTTTTTGTAACAGATACCATACATCATCAAAACTTACCTTCCTTTATTAATGTAATTCAAATCAGTGAGCTTATAGTTAAGGCTTTATCTGGCTGTGTTAAGTGATTGATTATCGGGTTGGAGTCTCCGCCACCCACTTTTCAAAAACGAACCTCAAAATGCCGAAATTGGAAAAACCCAGTAAAATCAAGGGTTGATAGATGCGTACCTTCACGATCGACGTTCGCATGTAACGGAGAAACGGAGAGCAAAAAGGGAGATTTTGGGGTAAATTTAATGATTTTGCGATTCTCTAGGTACGCATGTGTTGTGCGACTGAAACTCGCTAAAGCCCATGAATACTGGGGCTCTGAAGCGTCTTTGTAAACCCAGAAAATCCAGCAAAAACTTTTCGAGAAGTAAAAAATGGCGGAAAGGGAGGGATTCGAACCCTCGGTACCCTTGCGGATACGCGTCCTTAGCAGGGACGTGCCTTCGGCCGCTCAGCCACCTTTCCAAGATAAGAGCGTAAACCCTTAGATTTGGAGAGATCTTAGCGGTTTACGAATTATTATTCAATGAGGTTGGAGTGGTTAATGCGTTTTCCATTTAGAGCGTTCCAATGGGTTGTATGGAGGGAGCCATCGGGGTTTTGAACAGTAATGCTATAGATAGGAAGAAAAACGTCTTGAGTATTCCGAATAGCAAAATCGGTGCCAAAGGCAGCTTCTGCCGCTTTTTTGATCTGATTGGGGGAATACCTACGGTTGATCCTTTCGCTATGTTTGCAACTTTTTGTTACAAGAGGGTCTACAATCGTTGTTGAAGGGCGTACATTGACTATGGGACGATGAAGATGAATTCGATAGTCATTCCCATGCTGCACGATCAGTTTTTTCTTTCGTGCTCGGTCGATCCATTTCTCAAAAAGGTGGGTTTCAATACTGAGAGAGCTCATCAGGTTTTGACGGTCTGCTTTACCTCCATTCTTTGCAATGATTGTAAGAATTTTATATTCATATTTATCGGCACCAGCATTGATACAATCAGCAAAACCATGTGTCTTATCCCAAGATTTTGTGTCAAGAACCATTTCACCGTCGATTAAGTCCCAAAGGATAATTCCTTCTTCCGTTTGGTAATTGGGAGCTGTAAACTTGACTTCCATTAGAAGATAGGGGTGGAAACAGAGTGAAGGAGTGTTATACTGGTGGTCAGAGTCTTTCAAAAGGGTCAGTCTTTCTTTTTCCATGATTTGAGCTGCTGTAAAACGGGCTTCTAGTGTGTGGAATGTGCCAGTATTGATCATTTCAATCGCTTGATGCTTGAGCTCTGGTTGGGTGTTATTGAGCCAATAAATCCCATAGCCAAGGCCACCAAGAACAATAAGAGTTGTTAAAAATCGCATAAATTTTCGTTTTCGAGAGTTGTTTTGTCTATTGGTATAGCGGTTGGAACCCTTTTTCTCCAAGCTAAGATTTCTTGAAGATTGATTTGGCTTATGGTACGTGGTGGACCTTCCGGGGTCTCACCATTCTACATATTATTTTTAATTTCTCCTTGATGATGGAAACTATTCTTCCCTTCATCTTTATTCTGCGATGACTCCCTTGATAACGTCTTGCTCTTCCTTTTAAGGTGTGTAACTGGCATCCCTGATCTCTATTCAGGTGATGTTAGCTCTTGGGAATAACTCCTCCTACGATGTTTACTATAAAAATCATCGTAGGGGTTTTAGTTATCCTTGACCAATTGTTATTTTACCTTTTGTCCCACTTTGCAGTTGAATAGGCGCCCCAAAAAAATGATAGGGTATCTCTCTCTCAGAAAAAGAGGTTATTCAAAAAAAAGGGACTTAAGTCGATAATCGATACACATTTCTTCCTGTCTCTTATACACATC
>JAUHQH010000178.1 GCA_030408485.1 Candidatus Neptunichlamydia sp.
TAATATTTTTACCATATCTATTTTCAAGCTCAACTAGATTTTTCTTTATTTCTTCTCCATTTGCATATTCTTGTAATTCCGGGATAAAAAATTGAAATCCATAATCATCAAAATCTACTTTTCTATCCTGATAGATAGTCGGATTTACCTTCCTTAAAAGATGATGACATCTTTTTTTATCTTTTTCAAGCATATGTTCCTTTCTATGCAAGGGATCCCCGCCAACCTCTCCGAACCTTTTAGGGAATCTTCTTTTGGCTTGAGATTTCATAAAACCAAGAGCATGCCTTACTAGATGAGCGGTGTTTTTTAACAAGTGTCCGCCCTTAAAAATATTGAAATCGGCTCCACTGTTTTCCATTTTAATAAAAATGTGTTTTGCCCCACCCAAAGTCTGAATTCTACCCATTAAGACAGTCCTCTTTCCTGCTGGTAATCTCTCTAGATCGCAACCAAGATCTTTCGTTCCTTGATCATCCGGAATTTTTCGTGTGTTGTAATGGGTAGATCGACGCGAATAGAAGATCTCCTTGAAAAAATTAAAAAATTGATAATTCTTATCTTCGAGATCAAAAGTTCCTTCTATAAAAGGTTGTTCATTAATGACAGCAATATACATTAAAAACCAACACACAGATCTTAGAGATTCTCTCTTGTTCGAATCTTCCAATCGATTGCCTTGAATTATCTCTTTAATGATTTCACATCCCTTTTTGGAGGTCTTTAATGCCTCTTGAGGGTTTATATTAGGGCAATGGTCTTCAACGTATTTTTCAAATTTAAATGATCTGTTTGCTTCCTTGATCTCATAACTGGTTCTTAGTTTATGAATGAAAAAAGAGCCCAAACCTATCAAACATGAAGATGCAGCAAAACTTACCCATAAATGGGTTTGATTGATGCTTTTTCCGGTCTTATCTTTCCCAAAGTACCCATAAGCTGCTAAAGCTGCAGTGGAGACCATCAATAAAGGGACGATCACCTTAACTTTATTCTTATCACAAACCTTCATAGATAAAGCAGAAATTCCAACATAGCTAGCTAAAAGCCCAGCATAGGGGATAGATTCCTTGCTTAAGATGGCTACCCTCCGATTTTTCCATAGAACACCAATAACAGCCGTATAGATTGTAGATTGAGCGAGAAGATTTTTTATTGGCGAGTTTATTTGAGAGATATGTTTACTTATGTTTTCAAAACTAAATGTTGATAAAATCTGCATAGCATTTCCTTATTTAGAAAAAACCTTACCTTAAATGCTGGATTATTTGATAGGTATAATTTCCCAAATGTACGTAACTCCGTCTAATAAATACAAAGAGAGTGTGCATTTATAAATAGAAATTTCATTATGATCATGTAACATGAGTTCTTCATGAATGGAAATGGGGAAGCAATATGACTTACTGCAAGAAACGTAAGAGGAGCCGTACTACTAAAAATGGAAAGGTTCGAGGTAAACGACGTTGCAAATGCAAATGCTTCGATTTGGATTTTATTGATGTGGATCAGAGAGTTAAGTATAAGTAAAGGACTCAGTAGTCATAAAGAAAGCCCTTGCAGTGGTATTGTATTCTCTTGGCAAAGCCTCGTTTAGAATGGTAAGAAAAATCTTTGGTCATTCGCATTCGTTGATCTGCCGATGGATTCCTAAATAAAGAAGTCGCCGATCTTCGATAGCCATCTATTACTGCAGATGTTAAAGAGGTAGAATTTGAGTAAGACGCGGCATTTCATTGGATCAAAAAAATGGATTATCAAAGGAACTTCATTCTTTAGACCTCTTTTTTAGCTCGCTTTGACAAAGACCCGTTGTGCTGCTGACTCGTTTGCTGTTTCGGGAACCCCATCCTTGATATCGAGCTCTTCATGCTGCATGGTGAGGCGATTAAACTGTCTTCCTAGGGATTTAGTTGCGACGATCCAGCCTAAAGCTACAAGGAGGAGAAAAACTCCAACAAAAGGGGTACTCAGAGTGATGCTTCCAAAAACCATGAGAAGTCCACTATGGATAATAGAGCCTCCCGTTTTTCCTAATCGAGAACCCACTCCATCAATCGCTGCTTTTCCTTTCAGTTTTGATTCAGAGCTCAGAGGAATAAACGCAATCTCTTTTGTCGCATCAAAAAGGGTATATTTACACCCCCGCGAGAACACATTTTGAAGAGCCCCGAATAGGATGACAAGGGCAAGAGGTGTAAAGCCAAGAGCAGCACTCCAAGCATTCAAAGTGGGGTTTTCATTTAAAAGAAGAGTGCTAAAGAAAAAGACTCCAGTGACTAAGAGGGTTATAGGAGTGATGAGAGCACTAAAGGTCCATCCCATTTTTCGGATCATATTCCCACTAATGAAAAAAGTGATGAAGGCAGACAAAAATCCAATCGCTTTTAAAACCTTTCCCATATAAGCATTGAAATCATTAGGGTTAGGGTAAGCAAGGCGAATTTGATCCTTCCAGATGATTTCAACCATATTAATTGAAAGGTTGAACCCGATCACAAGAACAGCAATGCAAAGGAGATATTTCGATTTCGCAAGATAAGCAAAGTTCTTCCGCATTCCCATTTTAACTTTCCGCTGCTCATGGCGATTTTTCGTTTGTTCTTCTTTCATTTTAAGATCGCGATCAATGACATGGGTATTATACCAGCGGAATAGCGCTACGGAAAGGAGCCCTGTAAAGACAACGATTGTCGTCACAAGACCCAAGCTTTGCCCCCATGAATCGGCTCCAAAAATAAAAGAGAGATCAAAGAGTTGTCCTGAAACAAGAATGGCAATCTGCCCTGCAAAAATCGCAGAAATGTTTGCCCCTACCAATAAGATTCCATAAATGCGCTTTGCATCTTTAACAGTCATAATTTCATTCGCAAACGCCCAGAAGAGAACAGACATGATTGCTGTTCCCCAAAGTTCTGCCATCACATAAAAAAGGGTAAATGACCAGTAGCGAATCATCCCGATTAATCCCCCAAAACCCTTAGGACAAATTCCTTCTAAATAACCGCAAAATCCATGAGGATGAATGACATCTCTCAGAGGATAAAGAACCAAGGCAAAGAAGGCTAAAAAAGCTAAAAAGCTTCCAACCATGATGTAGAAGACTTTTTCTTGAGTAAATCGATTGGAGAGACGGGTAAAGAGGTAGGTTACAAGAAGGGCCATCGGAAGGACTCCCCAAATCTTGATGAAAGGAATTACAGCAGCGCCAGAATCATTGGCAGTAATGACAAGAGCATCTTTTGCCGTTTTCAGAAGGCTGTAATTAAAACAAATAAGCGCGTAAAGAATCAGAAGGGGAAGAAATTTTTTAATTTCCCTGTTATGAATCGGCCATAAGTACGAACGAATACGACTAAATTCACCACTATTTGCCGACGCCATACAGCTCCTCAATAGCTCGAATAGTGGTTTTTTTAGATCGTAGGAGGTAACAAGATAACGTTTTACCTAGTGAATAAAAGAAGAACTTTTTATCAGAGGTAGAAGCTAGCACCACAGCTCGCCTCGCTTCAAAAGCTTTTTTAACATCTTATTCCAGCGTGAAAAATCTCTGTTAGACCTATCATTATAT
>JAUHQH010000179.1 GCA_030408485.1 Candidatus Neptunichlamydia sp.
GTATTAAGATTTCACAAGTTTTTTCATAACTATCAAAACAACTTAGGCGTTTCGGGAAGGTTTTTCCGTAGGGTAAGGATATTAGCATCACCTTCACGACGATACTCAACTTTATCCATAAGTTTTTGCATGAAGAGGATACCAAGTCCTCCTTCTTCTAGAGATTCAATAGGAGTAAGCAGATCCTCTTCTTTTTTGTGCTTTAGGGGATTGAAAGGAAATCCTGTATCTTTGAAGACAATTTCGACATAACTTCCCACCTCATGGGAAATAGAGATATCGATGTTTCCCATTTTTCCCTGGTAGGCATAGCAAAAAATGTTAACAAGCCCTTCTTCAAGGGCAATTTCAATCCGACGGATTTCAATATCAGAAATCCCTGTATCTTCTAGATAATTTCGAATCCAATCGAGAATAGGATGAAGTGAGGCAAGCTCTGCAGCAAACTCTTTTTCCATTACTCTGCATTGTATGGAAGGTTGGAGATTCCCTCAATTATTTTGAGAGATAATCGGCGATGAATAGGATCAAGTGATGTAGCTTGTGCTCCATTGATTGAATCAAGTTGCCCCATAGAAAAGAAGAGGGAAGACCTACGAGCACCTGCAGCGTTAATAAAAGAAGTATCTCTTAAAGAATCTGAGTCCACAAAGTCATAATCCCCAGAAGCAGAGATTTTGGCAGGTCCATAAACGACTTTTTGCGTCCGTGTATCGGTAAGAAGAATCTCAACAGTGATTTCTCTACGCCCTTCGTTTGGGACCAATCGATGGATTCTTTGGTTAGAAATACGATCGAATTGATAACCAATATTTTCGTTTGTATCAGAAATAATTGTCCCTTCGAGAAGAAGGCTCCCATTTTTATCTGTATAACGAAAATTCCCTGAGGCAGCTAGAGCTTTGATCACTGAATCGGTTAGAGTCCCATTGGTATCCCCTGTAAAATAAGGAACAGAAAGTGTTTGTTCTCCTCTATCTGTATGATAACCACAACCAGTGAGCAAACTACTCAGCGGTATTATCAACAATAAAGGTGTCTTCTTGAGAAGATTTCTTCTTAGAATAGATATCATGGACACCAAGAACCTTAAGTCTCTTTTCAGATTTTTTGGCAGCTTTGGTTTCTGGGTATTTTTTAAGGATGGTTCCATAATAAACTGCTGCTGCATTCCCTTTTTTGGTTCGCTCGTAAAACTCAGCGACCTCTAAAAGGTCATTAGCAAGCTCTTCTTTCATACCGAGCAATCTTTTATAGGCTTCTTCGATTCGTGGTTCCCTAGGAAAGTGCGCTTTAAATTTTCGAAGATTAATTTCAGCAAGCTCGAATTTATTTGAATCGGGAAACTTTTTCCTACATTCGCTCAAGTAAACATCGGCAATCCCCACATAAGCGTGAGGCGCTAATGGGTGCTTGGGAAAACGTCGCGAAAGTGTTTGAAAGGCTTCAACACTCTTCTTATATTCCTCCATCCGGAGAAGTAAAACACCTTTACGATAAAGGGACTTGGCAGCTAAATCATCTCGAGGCATTGTTGTAATCACTTCGTCATAGATCTCAATAGCTTCCTCATATGCAGGAAGCCATTTTGGCATACGGTTCCACCCAAAAAGGTGAAGACGAGCTCCTCGATCAAACTCGGTTGCAATCTCAAATTTAAAACGAATGGTCTGTTCAAAGAATTTTGGTGTTAGCTCTTCTTTTAGGTAATTTGAAAAGGCTTTATTTGCATATTCATATTCCTCTAACTTAAATTCAGCAACTCCCAAATAATAAAGAGCTTCACGCGCAAAAGGACCTGTTGGAAAATCAGCAATTAAATCTTCACATTTCCAAGCAAGTTTTTGCCACTCCTCATTTTGGTAATAATCAATCATTTTCGAGTAATAGACATGAACATTGATCTGACTTCTGACAAGAGGATCCAGAGGGTTAGCACTGAGAGTGCCAAAGAAAATTAGAAAAACTAGTATTAAAATTCTCATGGTTACCTAAATTATATCTAGTTTAAGAATCTAACGTAAAGGATTGAATAAAGGAAAGGGTGTTCAGTTGAATTTCAAGCTCACTGCTCCAACCAATCCCCCATTTTGATTCAACTTCAACGGTTCCTACCTTCATATCATTTGCTTGAAAAGCTAAGAAAACCGGAGATGTTCCAGGATATTTAGAAAAAAGTTTTTTGATTGTTACAATTTCTGAGAGGCGAACAAGATTAGCATCTAACGTTAGACGGAGTTTTTTATCTTCAACTTTTTCCATGGGTTTCTCATCCTTTTGTTTTCTCTTTCTTCTAAAATCAGAACTTGCAGATTTCTTAAGTTGCTGATATAGAGTGTTAAATGTCTCAACATTCTTTTCTGAAATTACCGTTAGATCTTCTAAACTCCGGCATCGAAAACGAACAGAGTCTCCTTCCTTTTCCACTTGAAGAATGGAAAATAGAAGTTGATTTTCAATAAAAAGATGGCTATTTTCTTCATACATATCAGGCCAAATCGGAAGCTCAAACCGCTCCATCCCATCGCTAATGACTAATATAGCAAATTTTTTCTGAGTTTTTTGGGAGATTTTTACTTTAACACTCTCAGTAATAAAAGCTGTTTTAACAACACTTCGATCCTTTGCCTTCTCAAGATCATGAAACGGAATGCAACCTAGTTTATCAATAAGCGTACGGTATTCATCCATAGGGTGTCCAGTAAGATAAAAACCAAGAAATTCTTTTTCCCTTGCAAGAATCTCTTTTTTATCTTGTTGCCTTTCAACTTTGGGAGGAGTATTGAAAGGGTGCTTTTCTTCATTTTCAAAGAGAGAAAAGAAGTCCATGACCCCTTTAGCCTTCTCTTTTTGCTCTCTAGATGTTTGCTTAAACATAGGGCCAACACTTTCTAAAAGCTCTTGACGAGTCCACCCAGTAAAATCAAAACTTCCTGCATCGATTAAGTTCTCAACAACCTTTTTTCCCACTTTTGTTAAATCAATACGTCTGAAGAAATCATAAAGGGATTTATAGGGCCCTTGTTTCTTTCGCTCCTCAAGAATCGTTTCAATAACACCACGACCTACTCCTTTAATCCCTGACATAGCAAACCGAATCCCTGATGGGGCTGCAGCAAATTCAACGCCCGATTCATTCACGTCTGGAGGAAGAATACTGATGTTCATTGCTTCACATTCTCGAATATGCTTCGACACCTTTGTTAAGTCATCGCTATCACATGTCATAAGAGCGGCAAGCCATTCCTTAGGGTAGTTGGACTTTAAGTAGGCAGTTACATAGCTCAGATACCCATAAGCCGCCGCATGGGATTTATTAAAACCATAGGAAGCAAACTTTTCGATTTTATTGAAAACTTCCATCGCTTTTTCTTCATCAATTCCCTTGTTAAGAGCTCCTTCACGAAACTTTTTTCGCTGCTTTGCCATCTCGTCGCGGTCTTTCTTCCCCATAGCGCGACGTAAGACATCACCTTCCCCCAAGGAATAATCTGCGAGAAGAGAGGCAATCTGCATCACCTGCTCTTGGTAAACCATAATTCCATAGGTTTCTTGAATCACGTCTCCCATTAAAGGATGATCAACTTCAATTTTTTCTCGCCCATGCTTTCGATTAATAAAGGAGGGGATCATTTCCATAGGTCCAGGACGATAAAGGGCACCCACCGCAATGATTTCTTCAAACTTATCGATATGGAGGTGTTTAGCTAGATCTTGCATTCCTGTAGATTCTAACTGGAAAACTCCTTGCGTTTTTCCTTGATTGAGCAGATTAAAAGTTGGTTTATCATCTAACGGTAAGTTAACCCAATCGATATGCTTCCCACCATCTGCTTCAATAGCATCAACAGTCTTTTGAATCGAAGTGAGAGTTTTTAATCCTAAAAAGTCGATTTTCAACATCCCAACAGCCTCTACTGGTTTCATAGAAAACTGAGTGACAGCCATTTCCGAATCCTTAGCGTTACATATAGGAATATGATCGGTTAATGGATTTCCACAAATAATCAAACCCGCAGCATGAATTCCAGTATTTCGAATGGAACCTTCCAACTTCTGAGCATATTCTAAAATTCTTTTGGCATCTTCATCATTTTCAGACATCCTACTAAGCTCTGGATCTAACTCTAGAGCTCTTTTCAACGTCATTGTTGGGTCCTCAGGAACAAGTTTTGCAATTTCATTGACCTTTGCTAACGGTACGCTTAAAACTCTCCCCACATCTTTAATTGCCATTTTTGCTTTCATTGTTCCGAAAGTAATAATCTGAGCAACTTTTTCTTTCCCATATTTCTTTAAAGTATAGTCAATGACTTCAAAGCGACGATCCATACAAATATCCACATCGATATCAGGATAAGACATCCTTTCGGGATTGATGAAACGTTCAAAGAAGAGATTGAATCGGAGAGGTTCAATATCGGTAATCCCTATGAGGTAAAGAATAATCGAGCCAGCCCCTGAACCACGCCCAGGACCCACCGGAATGCCCTGACTTTTTGCCCAAGCAATGAAGTCATAAACAATTAGCAAATAGTCACACATCCCCTTAGAGGTAATAATTTCCAGCTCACCTTCCAATCTCTTTTTGACAAGATCTAAAGGATCTTTATCGGGATGTTTTTCCCTAACTTTCTCAAGACGCTTTGAAGTATATCTCTTTGCAATCCCCTCAGCGCAAAGCTTTCTTAAAAAAGTCTCTCCTTCTTTAACGCGTGTTTCTTCTGAATATTCCTTCCCTTCTAAATAAGGGGGGACAAAGACGGGATAAAACTTTGTCTTAAAATCTAGTTCAACATTGCAAAGGTTTACCACTTTTCCTGTATTAGCGATTGCTTCAGGAACATCTGCGAAAAGAGCTTCCATTTCCTCTGGAGACTTGAAATATAGTTCGTGGGTCGGAATCACTTTTCGTTTCGGGTTTAACTCTCGCCCTCGCGGATTACCAAAAGAATCTCTTTCAATAATCTCTACAGGTTCCCCAGATTGAACATTCATCAAAATTTCATGAGCACGCCAATCTTCTCGATCGATGTAATGGGTTCCATTTGTTGCAACAACAGGAATCCCTCTTTCCTTCGAAAGAGTGACTAATCGCTCATTGACTTTATCTTGGTTTTTGACTCGGTCAAGATAATATTGATAGAGCCAAGATTCCTTATCAATCCCTTCGGAATGGATATGATCATCAGACATTTGATGTCTTTGCAATTCGAAATAGAAATTTTCTCCATAAACTTTTTGATACCAATCTAATTCCTCTTCAACCTCTTGATTTCGATCTTGAATAATGAACTGGGGAAGACGCCCTTGTAAAGGGCCTGAAAAACAAATAAGTCCTCCAGAATATTTCTCTAAAGTCTCTTGATCTACACGAGGCGTATAGTAAAACCCTTCTAAGTAACCAGTAGAGGAAATTTTACAAAGATTTTGGTAGCCTTTTTGATTTTTTGCTAGAAGAACAAGGGGATAACCAACAGAATGACCTGAAATCCTTTTCTTATCAGTGCGAGAAAAAGGCGCTACCATCACCTCACATCCAATAATCGGTTTAATCTTTGCTTTGCTGCAAACTTTAAAAAAGTCTACAACACCAAACATATTGCAAAAATCGGTTAAAGCTAACGCCTCCATTCCTAGTTCCTTGGCTTTTTCTGCCAAGGCGCTTACAGATGCCGTTGAATCTAATATGGAGTACTGTGAATGCACATGAAGGGGGGTCCAAACCATGATGATTCCTTAGTTTGATTGTGCAGCAAGCTTGAGGCGTGTTCCCTTTGACCATAGTGGAAGGAGCAATAAAAGCGCAATACTTGCGCAGACCGACAGAAGGAGGAAAAATGAAGACCATCCAAATTTTTCGATGACCCATCCGATAGGCCATCCTGCACAAGCAGCACCTGCATAAGCAAAAAGACCAGCAAAGCCTGTTGCGGTTCCTGCGGCTTCTTTATCAACAAGTTCTGCCGCAGCCATTCCAATGAGCATTTGAGGACCAAAAATCAGAAATCCAAAGATAAAGATTGCAATAGAAATTGTCACTAAACTCACTGATGGAATAAACCACAAAAAGAGAAGGTTAGCTACGACACCAACCGTAAATAAAATATTAATAGGACCTCTCCGCCCATGAAAGACGGTATCCGAAAGAGACCCTGCGGCTAAACTACCAAAAATTCCCCCAATTTCAAACCAGAAAACGCAAGAGCCTGCAATCATTAAGCTATAACCTTTTTCCTCCATCAAATAGAGCTGTACCCAGTCATAAATAGCAATTCGGACAATATAAACAAAGAAATAGGAAATTGCTAAGACCCAAATAAATTTATTTTTGAGGATACGTTCAACTAAAATTTCGCGAGGAGAAAAGTTCTTTTCCTCTTCAATGGTTTCCTTTCCTTTATCTTCGGGATAATCATTTCGGTATTTCTCAATCGTGGGGAGGTCAACTTGCTTGGGAGTATTTCGAATGCGGTTAATTAGGAAGAGTCCAATAACAATCGCCATTACACCAGGAAGATACATCGCATATCTCCAGCCAAAAGCCTGAATTGCAAAGGCACACAAAATAGGAATCACTGCACCACCAATATTATGAGAGGTATTCCATATCCCCCACCATCTCCCTCTTTCTGTTTGTGAATACCAATAAGTAAGGAGCTTTGCACAAGGAGGAGATCCCCACCCTTGAAAGAACCCATTCAACCCTAGGAAGATTCCAAAAAGGAGGATGGAAGATGAAAAGCCAACACACAGGTTAAGTATTCCTGTGAGAACGAGTCCCGCTCCCATCAATACTCGAAGGCTCGATTTATCAGAAATCACTCCGCTAAGAAACTTGCTAATCGCATAGGTTACAGCTAGAAGAGTTCCTAAGAAACCTAAATCAGTCTTATCAAACCCTAAATCAGTCATCAATGCAGGCATTGAGAATGTGAAGCTTTTTCGGGTGAAGTAAAACATCGCATAACCGATGTAAATACTGTAGAAAATACGGGTCCGCCAATACCGGTATTTTGCTTTAATTTCTTCGCTATTTTCGATGGTTTCTTGGGGAATCTTGGGCCTTAATCTATCAAGAATACTCACGGTGCTTTTATCTTAATTAATTCCTTATTTTAGAGAGTGAGCTTATAGTAAATAACATTCAAAGTCAATGTTGTAATCGGTCTAGATTTGCCAACTATCTGGAGTTTCATATAGAAT